>JAGGXG010000121.1 GCA_021163175.1 Thermoplasmata archaeon | reverse complement strand
TTATGAGGCGGTAAGAAAATGGTATAGAAAAGGAAGAAAATTATTTGAGCAAACTATCGAGGCAAAGAAAAGGAAAAGAATAGCAATAGATGAAAAAGAAATAAGGATAAATGGCATGAAGATTTTCATATGGTAGGAGTTATCTCGAAGCAATGAGATTTCTAAAAAATTAAAAGAGTGTGTAAAGGAGAAATGCCTAGAGTATTTATAGACGGAGGAAAATGGTATCCATGGGCTTTACAAAGAATGGGTTTTGATAAATATACAGTGATTTAAATTTGGTCCAAGAAGTGCTATTGAAAGATTTTTTGGAAACATTGAATGGAGAATAAGAAAATTTTGGAATGCTTTTCATGGAAAATATTCCATAGAAAGTATACGAAATTGGATAGAAGCATTTGCTGGGTTGAGAAATTTCTATAAAAATTTGGAGGCAAGTTGATGGTCTCTTGCAATAAATGAGGATAATCTTTAATTCATTCTTCCCATTCCCATGAAATGTCGTATCCCCAGCCCCCAAGCTGGGCTGTATTATTCGTTTTCTGCGTGGTTCCCCAGAAAAACCTCATATGAAGATTTACAGTACCATTCGTTGTAACAGTTGATGGGAAAAGTATAAATGGTTTCACAAGAAGTGTCACATTTGGACCATAAAGAGTGATATTTGGATTTATCAAAACTCCAGCATACTCGCTTGGAATATTTGCATCTGTTGCTTCGGCTACAACCATTCCCCAGAAAGCTCTTCCCTTATAAACAGGTTTTACTGATGTCACATGATTTTCATAAGATAAACTAATTATGCACAATCCAATAATAACAAAAATTATCCATTTTTGCTTCATTTTAAAATAAATTTTAGTTATATTTAAATTTATCGCAGCCCTTATTGAGGATGGGATATGAAAAAGAGGAGGAGGGGTAAGAAACATAAGGATAATAGAAAACTTGTCAGAAGAGAGAGACATACATTTCCTTAGATTTCATCGAGACTTGGAAAAAAGAATTGGATGAAATGAATAGAGGAAAGGAAGGTGCACCATTGGCATCAGATTCCTTGATGACTTTTCTTACTTACATTTATATTCTTCTTGATATAGATTACAGGGGGTTTACAGGGTTATCTTATAGGCTTATCAAAACTTGTTCCATTTGGAATTCCTCACTATACAACTATTTTCATGAGGATAAGCAAACTTAAAATAGATATGGAGAAAACTTTATTGGAATAGAAGAGGAAGGATGTTGTTATATCATTAGATTCAACTGGAGTAAAGGTAACCAATCAGGGAGAATGAATTCGCCACAAATGGAAAGTAAGGAGAGAATGGATTAAAGTTCATGCAGCAGTGGATAATAAAAACAAGCAGGTTACTGCCATAAGTATACAAATGAAGAAGTACATGATAATGCCAAATTTAGGGAACTAATAGAACAATCCAGAGAAAACGTTAAGAAAAAAGAAGGTAAAATAAAGGTTAGAAAATCTCCTCCAACAGCAAGAAGCAAAAATCCAAGAAAGAAATATGCAAAGGAGTTTCATGAATCGGGATATAAAAAAAGAGAGATAAATATGATTATGGTAAGAGATGGTATAGCGAGATACCCCATTCCGTTGTAAAGAGAAAACTTAGGGTGTGAGAGCAGAAAAGAAGGAAAAGATGTATCATGAGATAAAATTGAAGTATATTTTCTACACTGCAATGATTTATTCAAAAGAAGTCTGAAAGAAGCCATCACATTTTTATTTATTTCCATATTTCAATTCATGGATTGGTTGAAAGAAGCTTTATTTGTTAGGGAAATGGCTATGGAAAATAACAGGATGTTTGGCGATGCTTTGCCAATGATTGCTTCCGAAAATATACTATCGCCATTATGCAAGGAGATGCTGATAACAGATTTTCATGGAAGATACGCTGAGGGCAATCCAGGCAAAAGATACTATCAGGGATGTAAATTCTTTGATGAAGTTGAAAGCAAGGCAATAGAACTTGCCAAAATTTTATTCGATGCCAGATATGCTGATGTCCGCCCAACTTCTGGCACAGTAGCAAATATGGCAGTATTTAAAGCATGGACTAAACCAGGCGACAAGGTTACAGTGCTCGACACAGCAGATGGCGCACATATTTCTTTCGGCAAGTGGGGAGCGGCAGGGCTGCGTGGTCTTGAATTGCATACATATCCTTTTGATAGCGAAGCGATGAATATAGATGTGGATGGGGCGGCGAAGTTGATTAGAAGCGTTGAACCAAAACTTGCGTTATTCGGGCAGAGCGTATTTTTATTTCCAACGCCATTGAAAGAGCTTGCGGACGTAGCCCATGAAGTTGGTGCAAAAGTTGTTTACGATGCTGCCCATGTTCTCGGCCTGATAGCAGGAGGAAAATTCCAGCAACCATTGAAAGAGGGAGCAGATGTGATGACCGGCTCAACCCACAAAACGCTTCCCGGGCCGCAAGGAGGCGTTATCCTTGCAAATAAAACAAGGGAGAGCCAGGATATAAAATATCTTGATTGGGGTGTTTTTCCTGGGGTAACATCTTCATATCATTTGCATCATGTGGCAGCCAAAGCAATAGCTTTTGCGGAGCATCTTGCTTTCGGAAAGGAATATGCGGAGCAAATCATAAGAAATGCCAAAAAATTGGCTGAGGAGCTATATAATCAGGGATTTGATGTGCTTGGACGCAATCATGGATTTACAGAAAGCCATCAAATTTTGTTTAAAGTGGGAAAAGAAAAAGGAGGGGAGGCTGCACAAAAGCTGGAAGAAGCTGGCATAATAGCAAATATGAATATGGTGCCTGGCGATGAGCATCCAATGCGACCATCTGGTATTCGCTTGGGAGTGCAGGAATTAACAAGGCTTGGAATGAAAGAAGGGGAAATGGAAGAAATTGCAAAATTCTTCAAGCGTGTTTTGATCGATGGCGAAGAACCAGCCAAAGTCAAAAAAGATGTTGTGGAATTCAAGAAGAATTACAGGAAAATACACTATTGCTTTTATGAAGGCGAGGATGCGTATGAATACATAAAACTGGTGCAGAAATGAAAATTGCTTTAACTGGCGTCCCTGGCACAGGAAAAACAAGCGTCGCAAAAGAGCTTAAAAAGAGAGGATATGATGTGCTTTCAATAAATGATATAGCGGATGAATTTGTAGTTGGATATGACGAGGAAAGACAGAGCAAGATAGTTGATGAAGATGCACTGAATGAATATATAAAAAAAATTAAGGAAAAGGAGCTGATATTCATAGAAGGTCACTTAAGTCATTTGCTCGATGTTGATGCTGTAATAATATTGAGATGCAATCCAGAAGAATTGAAAAAAAGGCTTGCAAGGAAAGGATGGAATGAGAAAAAAATAAGAGAAAATCTGGAAGCTGAAGCATTGGACATAATATTGGATAGGGCGCTGGAAAAACATGAAAAAATATGGGAGATAGATGTTACAGAAAAAAGCATTAGCGAAACTGCAGATGAAATAGAGAAAATTGTGAAACAAGCTCCACCTCCAAACTATGGAAAAATAGACTGGTCGGAGTGGTTGATTGAAAATGTTGGATAAGTTTAGAAATAGAGTGGATGAAGTTCTTGAGCCAATCGCAGCCAAATTTGGAAGGGAAGCAAATAGAATATCCTATGCATCACTAATCTTTGCCTTAATTGCAGCCATCTCATTCTATTATTCATACTGGCACCATTACCTCCTTTTCATTTCCTCAATTTCAGTCATTTTAAATGGTTTTCTCGATGCCATAGATGGAAAAATAGCGAGAATGAGTAAAAAAGCGGGAAAGAAAGGCGATTTCATAGATCACACTATCGACAGATTCTCAGATGCATTGATAATAGGGAGCATTGCAATCTCACCATGGTGCGATAAAAAAATTGGCGTCGTTGCCATAGCCATTGTTCTGCTCGTAAGCTACATGGGCACGCAGGCGCAGGCAGTCGGTTACAAAAGAGTTTATTCTGGCGTGCTTGGAAGAGCCGATAGACTCGCAATTCTATTTTTTGCGCCAATTTTTCAATATTTCATCCAGCGCATATACGGATATTACCTCATAGAATGGGTCATGGTTTATTTCATTCTCGCTGGCATAGCCACCATCACACAACGTTTTTATCTGGTAACAAAATGGCTTGGCGAGATAGAAAAAAGGGAAAAATAGGAATGAGGTAAGAGGATAAAAATTTTTAACTTTATCGTACATTATAATTCAATGAAATATGTGATTCTTGCGATAGCGGGAATTGCATTTTTGTATGGAGTTTCGCAATTGTATTCTCCCCCTCATGTCGATTTGAGTAACATATGGAAATACGAAGGAAAGGAGATTATAACGGAGGGAAAAATAATAAACAAGATTGGTAGCATGTTCGAAATAAGGAATGGAAACTACACCTGCTATGTATATTCATGGAAAAAGGATTTTTCATATGGAGATTTTGTGAAAATCAGAGGGAACGTTGGAGAAAAGAATGGAATGCTTGTCATATATGCAAATGAGATAAAATTGTTGAAAAAATGGGATGGTGAAACTCTAACATTACCTTATCTTGCTGAAAATTTCATTGATTACATTGACTGCAATGTCAGCATCGTAGGCCATGTTTACGCTTCCTACACAGACTATTTTTATCTGATCGATGAATACAATGAATACAGAATCAAAGTTTATTATGAGAACTCGAGTTTTGAAAAATTTCAAAAGGTGGTTGTTAAGGGGAGGCTTAGATACAACAGCCACAGAATGGAATTTTACATAGAGGGAGCAAATGTTGAATGAATTGCTTGCCATAATTTCATTTTCATTTCTTGGCTTTTTAACTGGAATAGCAACAGGGTTGATTCCAGGCTTCCATACAAACAATGTTGCAATAATGCTGCTTTCTTTACCTTTCTTGAATGATTTAAAAGGAGCCATTTTGATATCATCTGCTGCAATAACCCACACTTTCCTTGATATAATTCCATCGACTTTCATCGGGGCTCCAGAAGAAGATACTGCACTCGTTATCCTTCCTGCCCACTCAATGCTGCTTAAAGGATTGGGATATGAAGCGATATCGATATCTGCAAAAGCGAGTATGCTCTCAGTTATTGCATCATTCATGCTTCTCCTTCCGTTCAAATTTTTTATTGGCTCTCCATTAAATTTCTACACCTTCGTTCAAAAAGCGATGCCATTCATTTTGATTGCAATTTCAGTATTTGTGGTGGCAACATCTCGCAACATAAAAAATGCTTTCCTGATTTTCATGCTTGCTGGGTTATTTGGCATTGTGATATCACGCCTTCCAAATTCCATATTTCCTGCTCTCGCTGGCTTGTTTGGAGCATCTACCATAATCATGGCTAAAAAGGAAGAATTGCCGGAGCAGAAAATCGATGAGAGAGATGAGAGCATAGAAAGCCTTGATGTAGCGAGTGGCGTGCTTGCTGGCTGCCTTGTCGCCATTCTGCCAGGCGTAAGCTCTGCCATAGCAACGACAATGGCACTGGAGTCAAGGAGGAAAAGCAATGAAAGGAATGCCATCGCAATTCTCTCGTCCACAAACACAGCCACAAATTTTTTCGTTATAGCAACTCTCTTCATTTTATTGAAGGCAAGGAGCGGATTTGCCATTGCAATACAGCATTTTTTATTGATATCAAAATGGAATAACACGCCGCCGCAGCCCCTCCTTATAATCCTCGCCTCCCTCCTCCTTTCGTCGATCCTTTCCTTTTATGCAACAAAGTTCATTGGAAAAATCATTGCAAAAAATATTTCCAGAATAAATTATTCGATGCTCCTAATTCTATCACTTGCCATAATAATAGCGATGGTAACAATATTTTCAGGCATAATTGGGCTTGCCATTTTCATTGTAGCAACGCTAATTGGAATAAATTGCCTTAAAATGAATGTAAGGCGAAGTAATCTCATGGGTGTTTTGCTCCTACCATTGATTCTATTTTATATTCACCTTTTCTAAATCTCATATGGTTGCAAAGCAGGATTCCAGTCAAAATTGATCCATGGAAATCTTATTCCAAATCTTCCAAATTCTATGATTGCATTGCATATCCATAAATTGGTTTCGGAACCTTTGATTTCCAATTGTCCCAGTAATTGCCCTGCCATTTGTTTAAGGAAAGCAAATTAACTTCGAAGCTTGCATCCTGCATATTGCCAATAAAATTGTTTTGTGTAATTACATTCCTTTTACATTTTGAAAGCCATGCTGAAAGATATATTCCATATCCATTCCTGTAAATGTTATTCCTTTCCACTATATTTCCAACGCCTTCGAGATGTATTCCGCATTCGTTTTCGGAAATGTTGTTTTTCCTGATGACATTATATTTCGTCCATGATTTTGCAATGGCAATGCCACACCACATTTTGTTACCATGAATATGGTTTCCCTCCACGACATTATAACTTCCTCCCTGAATGCTTATTCCATAAAATTGGTTATCATAAACATGATTGGAAGAAATATTGTTGCCATTTGAATATGAAAATACAAGCACTCCCATTTCATTATCATGGATTTTGTTATTGCATATTCTATTATTGCATGATTTTATTATGAAAATAGCATTGTCTCCTGAATACTCTATTTCATTTTTTTCAATTGAATTTTCATCGCAATTCTGCAGTTCAATTCCACTTTCATTAGCTCCATGTATATATAGTCTTTGACCAAAAGATTTTCATCTATTTTTCATCC
>JAGGXG010000145.1 GCA_021163175.1 Thermoplasmata archaeon | reverse complement strand
TTCTAATCATCCCCATAACTGGAGCCCGCTATGATCCCTGGCTACACCATGCTCCCACAATGCGTATATGCTACGCTATTTAAATTTTTTATGGCATGGCTACACACTTGATAAAAGACCATTTTATGGACGAAAAAAACTCCATGGCAACAAATCCGTTCAATTATCAATTATTTATATCCCATCGCTTTTTCAATCATGGACGACATAGACAGATTCCTTAAGGAGGATTTGGATGAAAAAGGAGATATAACATCTGAAGCAATTCTTGGCGATGAAAAAGCAAAAGCATATATTATTGCAAAAGAACAATGCATTCTGGCAGGAATGGAAGAAGCAACAGAAGTATTCAAAAGAGTCGGGGCATTGACCAAACAATTAAAAAAAGATGGAGACGAGATAAAAGCGAATGAAAAGATAATGGAAATAGAGGGAAAGTTAAAAGCCATTCTTGCTGGTGAAAGACTTGCTTTGAATTTTTTGGCGAGAATGAGCGGGATAGCAAGCATGACATATGAGCTCACAAAAATTTGCAGGAAAAAGAATCCCGATATTATGATTGCCGCCACGAGAAAAACAACACCTGGTTTCAGAAAATATGAAAAAAAGGCTGTTGCCATAGGCGGCGGCTACCCACATCGTATGGGCTTATATGATGGAGTGCTTATAAAAGACAATCATCTGGCATGTGTTTCAATAAGAGAGGCAATAAGAAAGGCGCGCCGCCTCGGGCTGCCTGTGGAAATAGAGGTGGAAAGTGTTGAAGATGCTGTCATAGCTGCTGAAGAAGGCGCTGACATAATAATGCTTGATAACATGAAGCCAGCCGAAGGAAAAATCGCCGCCAGTAAAGCAAGGCAGATAAAACCAGATGTAAAAATAGAGGTTTCGGGAGGAATAACACCTGATAACATAGTCAACTATACATTTGCTGATATAATATCGCTTGGCATGTTAACACATTCCATAAAAAGCAAGGATTTCTCGCTGGAGGTAGAAGAGATTTATTAAGTTTGCTTTCTTTTCCATTTATGGACAGCATATCATTTCTTATGCAGGAAATCAAAAAATTTGTGAAGGAAAGAAACTGGGAAAAATACCATACCCCAAAAAATCTGGCAATTTCGATATCCATAGAGGCAAATGAATTGCTGGAACATTTTCAATGGAATGAAGTATCTTGTGAAGAAATAAGAGGCAATGAAGAAAAATTCAGGGAAATATCATATGAAGTCGCAGATGTGTTTATCTATTTGCTCATGTTTTCATACAATCTTGGCATAGATGTTAAGAAAGTAATCATGGAAAAGCTGGAAATGAATAGAAGGAAGTATCCAGCACAATGAATTCATTAATCTTAAAAACATCTTAGTATTACATTTTCATGCTGTTTCGCGATTTCGTTAATAAACTGGATGAGGAGGGAAAATTAATAAAAATAAAGAAAGAGGTAAGCGTGGAATACGAGATTGCCACCATAATGAAAATGCTCGATGGAAATCCAATTCTTTTTGAAAATGTTTCCGGCTATGATATGCCTGTTGTTGCCAACATTTTTTCCACTCGCAACCTAGTAACGGAAGCAATGGGCATAGATGAGAAAGAAATTATAAAAAAAATAGCTCATGCCATCGATAATCCAGTTGAACCAAGCGTTAAGAAGGCGGAAGGATATAAAAGGCTGAACAGCCTGAATGATATTCCAATCCTGAAATATTATCCTCAGGATGGCGGGAAATACATTGCTTCCGCCATTGTTGTGGCAAGCGATGAAGAATATGGGCTGAATGCTTCATATCATCGAATGATGGTAATAGATGAAAACAAAGTTGTTATGCGCATCCTTCCGAGAGACTTTCATAAATACATCGAGCGAGGGCTCAAAAAATTTGTTATTGCAATAGGGAATCCGGCAAGCGTTGCGCTTGCAGCTGCTATTTCACCGCCCACGCATGTTAACGAGCTTGCCATAGCACATGCTTTGTCACCCATAGAGCTAATAGAAATAGACGGCTTCATCGCTCCAGAAGCGGAAATAATAATGATCGCTTCCATAACAGATGAAATGCATGACGAAGGTCCATTTCTGGATTTAACAGAAACATTTGATATTGTAAGGAAACAGAGAGTGGCTAAGATTGAAAAAATATATGCGAAAGAACAGCCATACTACCATGCTTTATTGCCGGGCGGTCTGGAACATAAAACGCTCATGGGAATGCCTCGTGAGCCAACTATATATTACGAGGTTGCAAAAGTTTGCGATGTTGTCGATGTTTATATTACGCCTGGCGGCTGTTCTTGGTTGCATGGTGTTGTAAGCATAAGAAAGCATGGAGAGGATGACGGAAAGAAAGCCATAGAGGCTGCTTTTCGGGGCCATAAATCAATGAAGCATGTTTTTGTTGTCGATGATGATATCGATATTAGAGATCCAAACCAGATAGAATGGGCAATGGCAACACGCTTCCAGGCAAGCAAAGACGTGGTAATAAAGCATGAGAAAGGCTCCTCGCTTGACCCTTCTGCAGATCCAATAACAAGGGAAACAACAAAAGTTGGTTTTGATCTGACGATTCCATGGGGAAAAGACAAAAGCAAATTCACAAAGCCTGACCTGCCAATAAAGCTGAACATAGATGACTATATATAGGCATTTTTATGTAAAGTCGCATGCAAAAACATCGCCAGATATAAATCTAAAAGACCTGCCAGGCAGCGCAGGCAGGCTTGATGTTCTGGCGAGAAGCGTGAATGCTGCATTCTGGCTTTCTTATGGAATAAGAAAAAATGTGGTTTTTCATACAATCTTGCATGGCGAACCAAATGCTCCCGTATATATAAGGCTGGAAGGAGAGAAATTGAGGAAAGTTTCTCCAGATGAGAGAAGCATAGCCATCTTTATAGGAAAGGCATTGAAAAAATTTGATGAAAAGCATGAGGCGGAGTCCACGCCTGGCATATTTGTGGCAAGAAAAAGTTTTGAGGAATTGCTTGAAGAAAATAAGGATAAAAAATTCTATTTGCTTGATGAAAATGGTGAAGACATTGAAAATGTTAGGATAAATAACCCTTTTTTCATACTCGGCGACAATGTTGATCTGCTTCCAGAAGAGAAGGAAATCGCTTTGAAATATGGAGCAAAAGCTGTTTCAATAGGAAAGAAAAGTTATTTGACGAGTCATTGCATTGCCATATTAAACTGGTGGATGGATAGAAATGAAGGATAAGATTGCATACATCAAAAATTTTCTCCCATTAATTGGCTTAACATTATTTGCATATATAATATGGAAGGCAGGAGTGCATAGAATATTGAATGTATTGGCGAGAGTAAACATATTTTATCTT
>JAGGXG010000153.1 GCA_021163175.1 Thermoplasmata archaeon | reverse complement strand
GTCAAGAGGTTGTGGAGGAAACAAATAGCAGCGTTACAATAAAGGATTTACTCAATCCTGTAGAGATGCCATTTGAAAAATCAATTTATAGGATGTATTTTATTGTGAAAAACATGCACAAGGATGCTATCAGCATATTAAAGAATAGAGATAAAACACTAGCAGAGGATATTTTATCTAGAGATAATGACGTAGATAGATTGCACTGGCTGATAGCACGTCAGCACAACATAGTGTCAAGAGATGTAAACCTTTCTAGAAAGATGGGCGTTACAGCGGAGAATGCTGTAAACTACTTTCTAGTAAGCAGAATTATAGAGCGTATCGGAGATCATGCGGTTAGGATAGCAAAAAATATCCTGAATTTTATTGATGAAGAAATAGACGAGAAAATTATTGATGCTATTGAATCGGCCAGCAATCATGCATTAAAGATTTTTGATAAAAGCATAGAATCATTCACTGAGAGAGATATGAAATTGGCCAATAAAAACATAGATTCATTAACAAAACTTGTATCTCTATGTGAAAAAATCAACACACTGGCATTGCAACAGAAAGGTGCAATAGCAATATCAATTGGCTATATTGCAGAAAGTATCAGGAGAACGGGAGAATATGCTAGTGATATATCGGAATGCATGATTAATCATTTAATCAGTGAAAACGAATAGAAATAACTATATAATGAAAAAATATTTCATCTTTAATGAAAATAGTTGCGATATCAATCTCATTATTAATATTTGCATCAATTAGCGCTGGAGCCACAAATTATTATCTTCACGATACCAGCAACAGCTCATGCATGGGAAAATTAATGGATACTTCCTCACCCTCTTTGCCATATGTTGCTTCTCTAAAACTTGAGGAATCTGATGGCGTGTGGTGTACAACGCCCTTTCAAAGTGATGCAGGAATTCAGGGAGACGTTAGAGCTACCTTATACATAGAGGCATTTTTTATAATGCCTGACATTCTTCCGCTCCAGTTAAGATTCATAAAAGTTTCATTACTCGATGTTTATAATGGAAATGCAGATGTTATCTCATCATCAAGGGTAACTCCATTGATTTATCTATCCAATCACACAGTGAAAACGAAAACATTCGTCATAAACAATGTTGATTATGTGATACCCGCTGGGCATGCAGTTGGAATAAAGGTTGAAAAAGCCATTGATATGTTCTCATATTTTCCATTCAGCACGCTTGCTCCTTTCTTCGCTACCAACATCCTTTATGATTCTCTCGATGCTCCTTCATTCGTTGAAATACCCCTCAACATTTCTGGAGGAGGTATCTATATACAATGCTATGACAGGCATGAAAAAGTTAAGCCTGGTGGAGAAGCTGAGTACAGCCTTATAATATACAACAATGCATCAGTGGAGCAAGATGTGCAGCTTTCTTCCAACTACACGGGCAACAAATGGAGCATAGAGATGCCGTCTGTCGTAAAAATCCAGCCAAACTATTTCAATTTCACAAAAATAAAAGTGAGGGCGCCGCCTGACGCGAAGCCCGGCGACTATTTGAATATAACAATCACGGCAAGCACAGGCAAAGGTTCGTATTCAATATGGCTAAATACGAGCGTGGTTGCATATAAGCATGGCGTTCAGGTTACAGCTAAAGAAAAAACTGTAACGGGAGAGCCAGGAGATAAGGTAAAGATTCCTTTTGTGGTTAAAAATACTGGCGATCTGGAAGACACGTTTTCATTGAGTGTAAAAAGTGCATGGAAGAGCATGCTGGAAGAAAATCAAATAACGCTTGGAAGCGGAGAAAGCAAGAATATTAATGTTTATGTTACCATTCCGTTGAATGCCACAAATGGAACAATAAATGATGTCACACTATTTGCTAAATCAATAAAATACGATGTTAATGGAAGTGCCAAGTGTTCAGTCAAAGTTGTTTATATAGTTACGCCTTCATCAGGCGGAGAAGGCAACAAAATGTATCTCATTGGATATATTCTTTTCATTCTTGGCGTTGTTGCTCTGCTTGTGATAGCTGCTTTACTTGGAAGGGTTTCAAAGAGGACTGTTATGATGGAAGCAGAAGAAAGAGTTGCTGAAGTGACGCCTGGAAAGACGGCGGAGTTTGTGATAAAAATAAAGAATCCACTTGAAAAATTGAAAGGAGGGAAAAACAAAATAAAATATAAGATTGGAATAGAGGGTAAGTTGCCTGAAAAATGGATTGCAAAGCTTGATAGGGAGCAACTCATTCTTGATGGAAAAGAAGAGGCAGAGATAAAGTTGTTTGTGAATGTTCCAAAAGATGCCCCTCTTGATGAATGGGCATCGATAAATGTTGTTGTTTCTCCAAGCACTGGAAAAGCTGAGCGATTGAATTTCCTTGTCACATTGCGTGAGCCAGAACCATTGCTTAAAATGGAATACGAGCATGAAGGAGAGATGAGAGAAGGAAACAAAGTCATTACAAAGATAAGAATAAGAAACGAAGGAGAGGCGGATGCAGTGGATAAAAGTATTTCCATCGTTGTAAATGGAAAGGAGAAGAATAGAATAGATGGCGTAACAATTCCTGTTGGTGGCGAGGTGGAAATAGAGTTGCCATGGATTGCAGAAGAAGAAAATGAGGTTGAGATAAAAATAACCTAAATTTTCGCCGTAAATTATATATGGGAAAAGGGCATAAAACAATATGGTAAAATACAGTACAGTTTCGATACCAAAAGAATTGCATGAAGAGATAAGAAAAACCATTCTTGCAAATCCAAGATACAGATACAGAAGTGTGGCAGAATTTTCGCTGGAAGCAATAAAAATAAGGCTCGATGAAATAAGGGCTCAACTTGAAGAAGAAAAAGGAATAAGAAAGAAAAGGGTTGAAACAGCCCTGAAAAACATAAAAAGAAAACTCAAATTGAAGTAATTTAAGCAAGCCTCTCCGGACAATACTCGCGGCGGGAGCAGCCCGCGCATTTTTTCGGGTTGTTATGATTTCTGTGAGCCTCGCCTTTTTCTCTGTCCCTTAGCATGTTTTTCCTTATATTTATAACCATATTTTTCCATCTTTCCTCATACGGAATCTTAAATTGGTGGTCGGCATATTTGATAATACCATATGGAGGGGCATTTCCATACACATCTTCTATTATCATGCAATATGCTGTTATCTGCATAACATGAGAAAATCTCGGATGATTTGACCCCATGCTTTTTTCTTCAACTGGAATGTAATCATTTCCAATTTTTACGACATAATCCGGCTTCCCCCTCAATCCATATTTTTGTGATTCCATTTCTTTTCCTTCCTTGGAATTTCCAATGTATTCTATTTCTCCTTCCAGTGGAGCATATTTTATTTTCTTCTCAACAATTTCTTCTGAAATATTCAGGGTGCGATAAAAAATGAGGTTGGCTGAAACCACCCACAAGAATGCAAGTATTTCAATGAACCGCCCAATCTCGGGGCTCGGAGGAAGTGAGAACACTATGGAAAATGTGGCAATCATTATTGCTCCTACCGATGATAGAAGAATTATTTTCTCATATCTCGGTTTTAAGATGCTTGATTTTCCAGCTTTATATAAAAAGAAAAGAGAATTATAAAGCCATAGAAATGAGAGAATGATAAAAAAGATATTCCATGTTTTTTCCATTTTACCATATAGGAAGGATAAACCTATAAGGGCAGCTACAGTTGCTGCCACAGAAATCAATAAAACAAACCTCTCATACAATCTGACTTTTTCCTCCTTTCTTTTTATTTCCTCAAGCTCTTTTCCAGCCTCAAAATGCTTTTTCACCCCATTTTTATGAACACTTTTATGCTCCTTACTCAACCACCAGGAAAGGGGGCAATATGCATATTTCTCAATATCTCCAGCTGAAACAAATTCCATTTTATCTCCAAGCTCGTTCATTTAAAATCTTCTTCAAAATTTTCTATCGCGACAGCCATTTTTTTATACCACTCTTCAAGGCATACTTTTACGAAGCTTTTTGCTTCGGATGGAGGTATGGCCTTGTATGTATAATAGTATCCACCTTTCCCAATTATTTTTTTCTTCCTTTCAACAAGCATGCATTCCATCAATTTTTTCAGACTCCTTTGAATTGTGCTCCTGTCCTTGCTGAGGGCTTTTGCTATTTCCTCAACTTTCATTTCATCTTTCCCAACTAAAAATTTATACAACTCTATCTCTTTCATGCTCACATCAAATACACAGCTCATCACCTCCTTGCAATCCATGTTCATTAATACTCATGCAATATTTATCGGTTGTGCATTTTTTGTGCAAAATTTTTTATATGTTGCCGTCTATCCATCGCATGGACGAGCTTGAGGAAATAAGGCAAAGATTGTTAAGAAAGCTCATGGAGGGTGAGCAAAAAACAGCTGAGATGCCTTCCAAGCCGATACATGTTTCAGGTGATTTGGATGACATTATATCAAAATATGATGTCGTTGTAGTAGATTTCTGGGCGCCTTGGTGCCAGCCGTGCAAGATTATTGAGCCCATGATTGAGAAGTTGGCAAAGGAAATGAAGGGCAAAGTTGTTTTCGCAAAAGTCAACTCAGATAGAAATAAAAGACTGGCGATAAAATATAAAATAATGAGTATCCCAACATTGCTTCTCTTCAAAAATGGTCGCCTCGTAGCCCGACAGGTGGGAGTGGTTCCATATGATGTGTTGAAAGCATGGGTGAGGGGATATACATGAAGAAGGTGGTAATATTTATTGTAGCAATATTGGTTCTTTCATCCTTGACAGGATGTGTTAAAAAGGAGAAGGAAGAAAATGGCAATATGGATGTAATAAACACAGAGGGAAAAATAAAATGGCTCAGTTATGAGGAAGGAATTAATGAGAGCGGCAAGCCACACTTGTTATTTTTCTATTCAAATGAAACCCAGCTTAAAAAAATGGAAAATGACAAAATCATCAAACTGGCAAACGATTTCGTAATGATAAAAGTCCAGAATAATTCAATAAATATCTCGAGCAAATATAATGTTTCTTCAACACCTCTCATAATAGTTCTGGATAAAAATGGAAATGAAGTTGTGAGAAGCTTTAACATAAGCAGCAAAGAAATCATGGTTGAGATGTATAAGGTTGATGTAAGCGAGAAAGATGGTATTCTATGGATGGATTATGGCGATGGCATGGAGATAGCCAATGAAACCGGAAAACCTGTGCTTTTGTATTTTTATTATTCTTCTCATAGGCTGTGTCAGCAGACAGAATCAAACCTTTTTACAAATAAAAGTGTCATTGAAAAATCAAAGAGTTTTGTGATGATAAAAATAAATGTTGGTGACGATAAGAATACGAATATATTGTATAAATACAGATTCCAGTATATTTACTACACATATAACAACCAAATTTATCCTTATCTCCCGACAGTCATATTTCTAAATGAAAACAAGGAAATTTTGCATCGTCTTATCACATATGATGTATATGATCCAAACAATCCAACTGAATCATTGAAAGATTTCTTGGAGAATATGGATAAAGCATTGAAAGGAGACATCTGGGGATATGACTTTGCTTTTGTTACTTTAGATGGAAAAACCAAGCATTTGAAGGATTATCGAGGCAAAGTTGTTTTGGTTGATATGATGGCAACATGGTGCCAGCCATGCAGAATGCAGATGGCAGAGCTAAAAAAAGTATTGCAACATTATGGAAAAAGCAGGATTACAATAATATCGATAGATGTTGATGAACGTGATGACGTGGATAAAATAAAAAGTACATTCGGCAATCACATAAACGAATGGACATTCGGAATTGACGAGTACAAAGTTTCATATCGCTTTTGGGCAACTTCGATACCAACTCTTGCTATATTCGATAAATATGGAAGATTGCAATATCTCCGTCCCGGGCTTACGCAGGAAAATGAGCTTGAAAAAATAATAGACGAAATAATGTAGCTGTTCAACTTCCATTAATTTATTCCATCACCATCGACGCGCAATTTTTAAGCAATGCAAGCTTCCGAGGAGTGGCAACGACTATGATGCCTTCCTTCCCAACCTTTTTTATTACCTGCCAGCTGATCTGCTGATTACCCCGACCAAAAATGAAGCCGTTGCTTAGTGGAGCGACGATTATCCTTGCCTTATCTTCTT
>JAGGXG010000123.1 GCA_021163175.1 Thermoplasmata archaeon | reverse complement strand
CAAATTCTGCTTTTTTCTCTGCTTTCCATAATTTAAATCCAAATTCCACCCAGAATATGAATAGAATTGATGCATCAATGAAATGAATTACCTCCTTTTCTTTCTCATCCAACTCCATTATGGAATCGATTGATAGAATGGCAATAGAAAAGATGGCAAGAGCCACCATCACAACGTCTACCTTATTCATTCTACAATCTTGCTTGCATCATCAACTGGTTCATATCCCAAATCTTTTTTTGCATTGCTCAAATCCCAGAAACGACGACTATTGTTTGAGACACCATAATATATGCCATATTCAATGTTTGCCTCTATACTTTTCCTGAAAAGTTGAAGCAAATCGCGATGGCTCAGCCATGTTGAAAGAAGACGTGCATTTTTACTTGGATCATCATCTCGAAGAACACTTCCAAGACGCAAACAAATCGATTTTATTCCATATTGCTCATAGAATTGTCTTGCTATAGTTTCTCCAAATGCCTTGCTTGTTGCATAATAGCTATCTGGCCTTATATGCAAAGATGGCATTATTTTTATCATGCCATCGTATATTCCCTCTATTTTCTCATATCCTCCTGTTACATGATTTGAACTTGCAAAAATCACTTTTGGAATTTTATATATGCGGGCAATCTCATATATGTTACGAGTGCCAATGATGTTATTCTTCAATACAGATTCCCATGGGGCATCTATTCTTTTATCGGCAGCAAGATGTATTATCATATCAACTTTCCCTATCTTTTCCATCGTTTCTTTCAACTCTTCAAAATTTGATATATCTGCTTTATAACATCTTTCATCATCACACTCTTTTATATCTATGCCATACAATTCATGCTCTTCCAAGCCATTCATCAAAATTTTTCCTATCAATCCGTTGCATCCTGTTATCAAAATTTTCATAATTTGATATGCTTCCTTGCTTAAATTTATTTGCCAAGCAGTTTTTTAACCTCTTCTCTAAGCAATTTATTTATCAATGCTCCATCTGCTTTTCCTCGTAGCTCTTTCATGAGTATGCCCATCAATGGTGATATTGCCCTCTCTTTCCTTTCTTTTATCAAATCTTTCTTTTCATTCACAACTTTCCTTACAATATTTTTTAATTCATCCATGCTCATTGCTTTTATTCCACATTTTTCAATTGCCTCTTCCATACTCGCCTCTTTATTGGCTGCAAGATAGCGAAGTAAAACATCTGTGGCTTCTTTCGCATACATTCCATTTTTCAATCCATGCATAACATCATCCAATCTTGCTATGGCTTCATTCACATCATATCCCTCCTTTTCCATTTCTGAAAGCACATTGAGCAAAATTCTTGCAACAACCTTTTCATATCCATATTTGGCAGCCATCTCTTCAAACAGCTCATCTCTACCAGAATAAACGAGCTGTCTCGCTTCCTCCATACTAATCCTGTATTGCGAAACCATTCTTCTTATCTTCTCTTCCGGCATTTCTGGAAGCATCGCCTTAATTTTATTTATTCTACGCCTGCTTATCCTGATTGGCGGAACATCTGTTTCAGGATACATGCGCGCCGCCCCCGGCAGGGGACGCATATATGATGTGCTGCCATCTGGCATTGCTTTCCTGACTTCTTCTGGCACTCCTTTCAAAGCCATTCTTGCTCGTTCTACTGCAATTTTTATCGCCTCCATCGCATTTTTTCCAGCAGATATTATGAAAGCATCCTTTTCCTTGCATCCAAGCATCCTTTTCAACGCTTCCACTTCTTCGATGCTTACCCCATAGTTTGGTAGCTCATCAGAATGCATTATGCCTCCACCTCTGCTCTTTGCATACATTGCAAGCTCTTTTCCAAGGCGATACTCCTTATATTTTATTCCTCCGAGCAATCCTTTGAATTTTGGAAGGCAGCATGCTAAAATTGGCTTATTTTTTTGCAAAAATTTGGATTTTGTTTTTTCAAAAATGATTTCAACATTTTTTATCTCTGCCTTAAATTCTTTTGCCTTCCTTCTCTTCAACTCCTTTGCAACCTCAATCAACTCAATCTGCCTTTTCACCTCATTTTCAAGAATTTTTGGAATATCCTTTAATTCTTGCACACCTTTTATTTCCACTCTTGCTCCGCCCCTTATCGAAACATTCAAATCCTGTCTTATTGTTCCTATGCCACGCTTAACTCTTTTCGTTGCTCTGAGCAGCATTCCAATTTTCAATGCAATTTCCATTGCCTGCTTTGGCGATTTTATATCTGGAGCTGTGGCAATTTCAATCAATGGAATTCCGAGCCTGTCCAACGCATATTCTATTTCATTTCCTTTCTCCCCAATTTTTCTTGCAGCGTCTTCTTCAAGACATATCGTTTCGATTCCAATTCCATCTATGCTACCATTTAAAGCAATCAAAGCAGTCCTCTGAAAACCGGTTGTATTGGAGCCATCTATAACAATCTTGCGCATAAAATGAATTTCATCAACGAGGTCAGCATTTAACAGCAAAGAAAGCATTATCGCAGTATCTATTGCCTCTTCATTGGCAGCATGCGGAGGCTCTTCATCAGCTTCTACAAGGCACGCATTCTCGCCAGCATAATACAAAAATTTTTTACCTCGCCTCGCCTCTTCTATTGCTGCTCTATCTACATCCCCTCGCTCGCTCTGCACAGGGCGGAGGCGGCGAGAAAAAACAAAGCGAAGTTTTCCATTTTCTTCAAGCTCTGAATTGCAATTGCAGAATAGCTTGTGGGTGGCAAGCTGCTGGTGTATTTCGAGACCTGCTCTGAAACCAAGCTTCTCATAATCCATTGGATGATAATCCCGCAACAATATATTTTATTTTGGTATGTGAATCAATACCTACATTCATAGAATATCTCTGAGATTGAAACTGGGTTAACTATAGGGCACATCGGGACTACCCATCCAACACGAGGGAGCAAGTTTGTTATTTTTATAACTTGAATTTGCCAGTTAGCCGCCTAAAAGGAGATATTGGCAAAGCCAATACCTCCTTATGAATAACAAAACATTTCCATTAGGCGGCATAGCAATAATGGATAAAGTAGAAAAAGAATTCGGTCTTTTTACAAAAATTTTTGATGGCATAGGAGGAAACATGAAAAATTTTATTCCATTGGTAAAAGTTCATGTGAATAACAGACTAACTCATTCTGTT
>JAGGXG010000058.1 GCA_021163175.1 Thermoplasmata archaeon | reverse complement strand
CAATAGATGTAACTCATGTTACCATCGACCATAATGCAAAGACAAAGCTAACCTTCAACCATGACGATTATAAAATAGCGGAGTTACAAAATGGATATCCAGCACCTCCAATAGCCAAAATTGTTTCCATATCAAATGGCGATGTTTTGGGAAAAGATGATTACCACTATAATCCAGATGAAAGCGAAGCATATTGCAATGAATTCTTCCACTGGGCAAACATAAGTTATGAAAATGGTGTTTTAACAATAAGGGGCAAATCTTATGACCCCAGACCTTATGGAAATGTAACGAGCATTCATGTATGGATAGAAAATGAGAATGGAGAAATTGTCTTTGAAGCATGGCGAAACAATACGGAGATGTATTATGAGGGAGAATGGACAACAGGAGAAAAAGCGGTGATGGGAAGAGGCGGAGCTTTATATTACATGCCATCTGATTTTGAACGCGTAATACTATGGGGATCCAATGGTAAATTCACAGGGCAAAATGATGTTTTAAATGCATGGAATGGCGGAAGTGGATTCTTCTTCATGTCCGGACATGGAAGCCCAAATGTCTGGGCTGATCATCTGCCAGGCATACCTGGAAACAGACAGCATAGCAGTTTGCTCGGATTGCAAGTTACAGCACTAAAACCATGGTTCCCATACATTGGCTTTCCGTTATTCCCTGCAGACAGCCTTAAAAATGGAGAAAAGCTCCCCGTCGCTATGCTCGGCGGCTGCCACAACAGCCAGTTTAATGTGTCGGCAATACCAGCATTCCTGAATGCATTTTCTTTGTTCTTACCCTGGAACAACTACATGTGGACATATGGGCAGCCCGTTCCAGAGTGCCTGAGCTGGCGTCTCGTAAGAAATCCGCATGGAGGAAGCATTGCAAGCATTGGGAATACCGGGCTGGGCTATGGAATGCCAGGAAGAGCATGCACAACGGGCGGCGGCGATTCATGGATAACAATTGAATTCTTCAAGCAATATGGAAGTGGATTACATATGCTTGGAGACGCCCATAGCCAGGCTATAGCATCTTACATCAGCAGCTTTGATATGACGGATATGGAAGCAGGACATGTTAAGACTGTCGAGCAATGGGTCTTGCTTGGAGATCCATCTCTTATGCTGGGAGGCTACAGTTAATGGAAAAATTGAAGGCGCTCCATTCCCTCTATTATTTTATAAAAGAAGATATCGCCAAAAAACTTGAAGAGTTTAAGAGCATTGGAAAGGATGAGGGAAAGGTATTCAAAGAGCTAATTTTCTGCATTCTCACACCCCAATCAAAAGCCGAGATATGCTGGAATGCTGTGGAAAGAATGTTCAAAAAAAATATTGTTCCAGAAGGGAGCGTTGATGAAATAGCCAGAGAGCTAAAAGGAGTGAGATTCAGATTTAATAAGGCAAGATATATTGTTGAGGCAAGAAAATTTTTCAACAAAAATTTTTTGCGGAAATTAAATGATATGGATGCTGTGAATGCGAGAGAATGGCTCGTTAAAAATATAAAAGGCTATGGATATAAAGAGGCGAGTCATTTTTTGAGAAATATTGGTAAAGGTTTCGAGCTTGCTATACTGGACAGGCACATTCTAAAAAATCTTGTTGAATTTAGTGTAATAGACAACATTCCAGCGTTAACAAAAAAGAAATATTATGAGATTGAGAAAAAAATGAGAGAATTTTCGGAAAGAATTGGAATTCCAATGGCTTATCTCGATTTTGTTTTATGGTATAGGCAAACCGGAAGGATATTCAAATAGAAATGGAAAACTCAACAATGTTGTAAAGCAGGTCAGCAATGCTCTCATGCACTTTGCTTGGAAGCCCATCAACACCATATTCTTTTTTCCTTGTTATTCCATCTATTGCTCCAGCATCAACGCATTTTTTGATGAGTTTTGCTTCTTCCTTTCCATTATGGCAATAATTTTTTCCCAACATAATTGAAAGAGAAGCAATTATTCCATATGCTCCCCAGTTTGATACGCCTGCTACAACAATCTCATCTGCTTTTGTAATGGAGGCAATTTCTTCTGGAATGGCATGAAATATTTTTCCCATGCCTATTTCATTTCCTCCATCGCCTATGCCAATACTTGCAACATTCTCGAAAATGAAATCTAAGTTGGCGGCATCGATAACATTTCCATGCATGTCATGGCAGCATCCATCTTTTCCCATGCCTGGGCGTTCAATCGCTATAGCCATCGTTGCCTCATCAATTTTTTCTTCAATTTCATCAATGTAGATGAAATTCAATTTTGCATCCATCTTCTTTAAAATTTTTGTAACCCTGTTTTCAGCAACGATGTAAGCTTTTGCCCCAATTTCATTGAAGCATCTTGCCATTGCAACTGCACCATTTAAACCATCTGTTTCAACGCCTTCAGGCAATATAAATCCAGTTGCTATGATAACATTGCTCCCTTTTTCGACATTTTTTAAGATTAAATTTGCTGCTTTATAGCAAAGTGGCTCATCTTTCCTTGCTTCCCTATACAATTTTCTATTTTTCCTTCCAATGATGTCTAAGTTTATTATGTAATCTATCTCTTCATATATCTGCATATTCAGAATATCCTGCCTCCTTTTATGATGGCTCTCAAAAAAACAAGGATTGGTATTATTTCAAGGCGACCGACCCACATGTTGAGTATGAGCATGAATTTGGCAATCGAATT
Source organism: Thermoplasmata archaeon (assembly GCA_021163175.1). Taxonomy (GTDB): domain Archaea; phylum Thermoplasmatota; class E2; order UBA202; family JdFR-43; genus JAGGXW01. Next base: position 19,401 of record JAGGXG010000058.1, on the reverse strand, counting down.
CATTCCTATGCTTGTTATGCCAACGCTCAGCCCCACATTTCCTTGTGCAGAACACACTTCAAACATTGAATTTGCAAGTGTGGCATGTGTTGTCTGCATTATGAGGAAGATGCCAGCTATGAGCAAAATAAGCCACAAAAATGAGAGTATAGCAGCCTCGCTCATTTCTTCAATGGCTTCCTCCTTTCCAAGAATTTTCTCTCCAAGTTTGTAACCGAATGTACTTTTCGGCGGTAGGAAAACACTTCTCAATTTCCATCCGACGCCTTTGGCGAGCAGAATGATTCGGAAAAGTTTTATTCCGCCTGCCGTGGAGCCGGCGGCGCCACCAATTATCATGGCTATCGATATGAGGAACTTGGCCTGGTCATTCCATAAAGCTATGTTGTAGTTGGCAAAGCCTGTGCATGTAAGGGCTGAAACAAATTGAAACGAGGAATATTTAAAGGAGGCAAGGAAAGTTTTATAGAGGGAGAGATTCAAATAAGCAAGAAAAAGGGAGCCAGCGATGAGTAAAATAAATAGTGCCTGTGTTTGTATGTCTTTGAAAAATTTCTTGAGTTTTCCTCTAAGAAAATCATAATGGGCTGAAAATGCAATGGCGCCTGCAATCATTAAAGGAATAATCAAAGCTTGGACAATCGTTGGATATGAAGCCATGCTATCATCACGAATGGAGAATCCGCCGGTGGCGAGACCAGTCATACAATGGTTTATTGCATCCCATAATGGCATTCCAGCCACATACAAAACAACGATTCCTATGCCTGTGTAAAGCAGGAATATCCACCATATCGTCTTTACCGTAGATATTATACTTGGGTGTATCTTGTCTTCTCTCGCTTCAGAGCGATAAAGGGTGAAACTTCCTGTTCCGGGGCGAGCAAGAACAATGAGCGTCAAAACAATTACTCCAACGCCTCCGATCCATTGTGTAAAGCTCCTCCAGAATTGCAATGTATGGTTGAGCTGGCTTGGATGTGAAAACATCGTTAAGCCAGTTCCAGTCCATCCAGCAACAGATTCAAAAAATGCGGAAAGGAAATCAATCTTTGCAATGTAATAAAACGGAATGGCTGAAATCAGGGATATTAAAAGCCATGATAGCGAAGCTGTAACCATAGCATGTCTCGTTCTCGTCTCATCCTTCGTTTTTCCCAAAAGGCGGAAGAGGGAGCCAATTACAAGAAAAATGGAGCAGGTTACAACAATCCATTCTATGGAATTCCTTTCATTGAACACTATTGGAACTATGCCGGGTAGCAATGAAATTAATCCAACTGCTATTAATACTGCACCTGTATCTCTCAATATTATTTTTAAATCATTCATTTGCCGAAGAATATGTCAGTTGTTTTATCTATTTTATCTTTCCTCGCAAGAATCGTTATAACATCATTTTCTTTAAACCTTGTATCCTTCATTGGTATTATTACCTCTCCGTTTCTCTCTATAGCTATAATCGATACCTTGCTTGGAAGCTTTATCTCCCCTATGCTTTTCCCGATAACTTTTGAATCAGGAGGAACAACTATTTTGAAAATCTCAGCTTTGTCTCCGAGGCTCATGAAATCTTTTACTGTTGGATACCTTATGGCTTTATAGAGGTATTCAGCGGTTATGGCGCTGGGATTTCCAACAACATTAACTCCTTTCTCAATAAACATTGGTTTACTTTCCTCATTTCTAACAAGGGAAACAAGCGATTTCACCCCCATTGTTTTTGCAAGAGATATCACAAGCAGGTTTGTGGCATCATCGGCGGTGGTGACGAGGGCGTCCGCCTTATCGACGCCGGCCTCTTCCAGCGTCTCTTTCACTGTTGCATCAGCATTTATGACGACAGCATCATATTTTTTCGCTATTTCATCGCATTTCTCTTTATTCTTTTCTATGACAACGACATCATCCTTATTCTGCAATGCAAGTCGAATGAGTTTTTCTCCAATTTCGCCAGCCCCTACTATTACGATATACATGCTACCACAATGGCAAACATAATCTCTGAATATTTTTAAACTTTTTCTCTACTCCTCTTGAAGCTCAATTCATATGGCTGCAGAGCAGGGTGCCAATCAAAATTGAATTTTGGTATGAATTTGGGCACCCTAAGGAAAGCAAGCAGCCTGTATTTATTTCCTATGTAATCGCTCCAGTAGTTGGCATGCCATCTATTCCTTCCATCATCTCTTGCATTATATGCATTGTCTATGATATTATTTTTCGTGATTTCATTTTGCTTGGAGGCATTGTCAACATACAATCCATAATGTTCATTGTATCTTATGTCGTTGCTTATTAAAGAATTGCGAGAAGAAAAAACAATCTGCGGACCATGTTCATTGTGCAATATTTCATTTTTTTCTATGATGCAATCATTTGAATGATACAAAAATATGCTGTACCAGTTTTTGTAAAATGAGTTGTTCTCGACAATGCTTCCATTACTTCTTTCCAGCCATAGAGTATACCATCTATTGGAAGAAAAATTGTTATTCATTATTTCCATAAAATCGCATTTTTCAGCCCATATTCCATACCAGTTGTTATGGAAAATATTTTCATTGAACTTTGCATATGGCGAGCTTTTCATGTAAACGCCATATCTGCATTCAAATTCATTTTCATTTACTCTAACACACGAAGCGTTTTCGATTACAATACCATAATAAGAATGGAGCGAGTTTCCCTCAATGAGTGCATCATTCCCATTGCATTTTATTGAATAATTTTCTCCTTTTATCTCGAATCCTCTTATCTTTGCACTTGAAAAAATATCGAAAGAGCCAACAAGGGTTGCGTTTCTTCCTATGATTTCAACTTTCTTGTCTATGATGATATCTTCCTTATACACGCCGGGCAAAACAATGATTGTGTCTCCATTGTTGGCGGCGTTAACGGCAGCCTGTATACTCGTATAATTATTTGGTCCATTTCCGCCGACATAAATCACATTTGCCCGTTTCATGCTTTCAATGTTTTTTATGGATAGCGTTGGGTCTCCAAAAATTATGAATTCTTCTGCAGCCTTCATATGAAATGCTTTCTCAACCTTCCCATTCCATTTAAAGGCATTTAGATAGGAAATTATTGCGTTTTTCCATGCGTCGCCGAGGCGTGAGCAATTTTTGTACTGCTGGAAAAATCTCAAATGGAGATTTCCAAGATAAAACTTACTTACATTCCTTCCATGCCCTGTCCAGCATAATCCAGTTGAGCCCAGGCTTGCGACTCCTCCATGACGGCATGCAACCCATATCCAGTTGAAGCATTCCCGCTTCTCATCAAATTTTGCAAGTCTTGCCCCAGAAGTGACGACTATGGGATAAATATTATTTTTAAGCAACCTTATGTTCCATCCATAGTAATAAATCCATTTCTCGCTATCGTAAGCGTGGGTAGCCCATAGATGATGAGCTCCTGCTCCCTCAAGCACAGCTATGGCAACGCCATCGTTAATATTCTTTGTTATTTCAGCAGCATTTTTAGGAGGATAAAGCTTTATTGCTTCATAATTGTTCAGCACTTCCGCTATTTTATTCTCAAGATATATCCCTTCCGGAATATTCCCGCAAGGGTCATTTGGATAGGAATCACCGCCAGCCAGCAGAATTTTATTGTTTCTCATGCCTGCCTCATAAGCCATTATTTTGTTTATTGCATTTTTTAACTCAATGTTATTTCTGCAGGCAAGTCTTGATATGGCTACCTCAGGGTACAAATCAACTTTATCAGTATATTTTTCTCCATTTATCTCATGCTGAAATTCTCCATAATAGCCATTTTTGTTGCTATCCCATGAGGAAAAGCTTCCATTGGCATCGTATATATCAGCGTAATACAAATCGCTTATGAATTTCCTTTCATATTCCCATGTTGAGCTTATATCATTCAAATATGAATAACGGACTGGCAACAAATCTGCTGAGCCAACAAGCATAACATATTTTATATGCCATGTATCATATGCATCTTTTATGAAATACTTTATTTTCTCCGGCTCATCTCTCCCATGGCATTTGAAATACTTGCCTTCATATATCTCATTCAGGCTGACGAGCTTTGTTTCTATTCCGTGTTCATTTTTGTATTCAACGAATTTTTGCAACTCTTTCACGAATTTTTCATGAGCTATGATCAAGAAATCATAGGCGTCGTTATGATTTGCTTGAATAGCGGGAAAAACAAGCATTGCAGCGAGAAACAACGAAAGCCATTTCATAAATTTGAATGCATTTTAGAAGAAAAATTTTTTCATGGCTCCAGCGAGAAAAGCAAGCAGCCCAATAAATAAAGCAAGCAGGCTTAATTTCCTGCATTTTTTTAATGTTTCAATATCTACGCTTCCAAATATCTTTGTAGCTATATAGAAAAGGAAAAAATCGGTTGTTGCAACAAGTGAAAGATATGTGTAATTATGGAAATATGAGGGGTCTATTTTAAAAAAGAATGGAATCAGTGCAATTATGGAAGCAGCGACAAAAAGAATGGAAGCTATTTTGTTCGATAAACTTTTCCCGATATAATATGGAAATGATTTCACATTTTTCTCGGCGTCGCCTTCAAAATCCATAACATCTTTCATTATCTCTCTTGCCAGCCCAGACAAAAATGCAATTGTTGCGATAAAATATGGCATCGCAATATTGCCTCCTTCCATGGCGGCGGCGCCGAAAATAAAGGGGATTGCCATCGTAAATGCAATGTAAAAATTTCCGATGATTTTTATTTTTTTGAGGAATGCGTCATAAAATGTTGAAAGAATCGCCGTTGTCAATGCAATAACAAAGCATGCCAAATTTATGAAAAAAGACAGGGCTATGCCAACTGGAATAAAAATGGCATATATGGCTATAGCCACATTTGGCGAGATATCCCCTCTAACTAAGGGGCGATCAAATCTTTTGTTCTTCCTGTCTATTTCAATATCGAAATAATCATTCAAGGAGAATGTTGAGGCTTCTATCAATATGGCGACCATCATCGCCAGCACAAGCTTTTGTGGAACAATTCTTCCAGTAAGCAATGCTCCGATGAAAACTGCTATTGCGAACATTATTCCATGCTCAAGCCTTGTTAGCTCCCATATCGCCTTTAACTTCCCCACATGTAATATTGAAACGATATTTAATAGATGGTGGTTTTCATGCAATAAGTTAAAAATGATGCAGCAATATCATCATGGAAGTTATTTATTTGGCAACGGAAGAAGTGAAGAATCCATTGCTTGAGGAAATGAAAGAAGTGGGGAGAAGGCTAAAAGAAAAAGGATATGTCACAGAAACATATGGAAATATAAGCGTGAGATATGGAAAAAGAATGATAATAACAGCAAGCAATAGCGATTTGGGAAATCTTGGAAACGACGACTTTGTTGAAGTCGTAGATTACAATCCTGTAACGAATGTTGCGATGGTTATTGGAACAAAAAAGCCCTCTCGTGAAACGCCAATGCACTGGCTTTTGTATTCTCGTGATGACATAAATGCAATAATACATACTCATAAAATTTTTGATGGTGCGCCAACAACAGAAGAAGAAAAACCTGCTGGAAGCCTGGAACTTGCTTTCGAAGCATTGAAAACGATAGGAAGCAACAAACTCATAAACCTGAAAAATCATGGGAGTATTGCAGTTGGAAGCACATTGCGAGAGGCGATGGAGGTGATAGATTGTTAGTCAATGGAAAACAAATGCGCTCTTTATGGAGAGAAGGAGAACAAATAAAAATGATAGATCAGCGCCTTCTCCCTCAAAAACTTGAAATTTTCACAGCAAGCAATGAGCAGGATGTTGCTTACGCTATAAAAGAAATGGTTGTAAGGGGGGCGCCTGCCATAGGCAGCGCTGCCGCCTATGGCGTTGCTATCGCCAGCGATCCAAAAAAAGCTGCTGAATTGCTTAAAGCCACGCGTCCAACAGCCCATGATTTATTTTATGCCATCTCCATCATTTTAAATGCAATAGAGCATGGGGAAGATGCTGTAAAAGCTGCTGACAAATATGCGGAAGAAATAGTTGAGAAATGCAGGAAAATCGGAGAGCATGGGGAAAAATTGATCAAGCATGGCTATCGTATCCTCACTCATTGCAATGCTGGTGCTTTAGCAACTCTCGATTACGGAACTGCTTTGGCGCCAATAAGAATGGCAAAAGATAAAGACATATTTGTATGGGTTGATGAGACCCGTCCAAGGCTGCAAGGATTGCTTACTGCATGGGAACTCGAGCAGGAAGGAATAGAGCATGCTGTCATCGCTGACAATGCTGCAGGCTATTTCATGGAAAAAGGAATGGTGGATATGGTTATTGTGGGAGCAGATAGAATAGCTTTGAATTACGATGTGGCGAATAAAATAGGAACATATGAAAAAGCTGTTGTTGCAAAGGAAAATGGAATTCCATTTTATGTGGCTGCTCCTCTAACAACTTTTGATAAAAGCATAGAGGATGGAAGCAAAATTGAAATTGAGGAAAGAGATGCAAAAGAAGTTTATGGAATTTATCCAAGAAAGTTTAGGGCAAGGAATCCTGCATTCGATATAACTCCTGCAAAATATATTACAGGGATAATAACGGAAGAGGGAATAATAGAGCTGGATGAATAGAATTTTTTTCAAACGAACCAGATGATATTCACAAGAAAACTTCTTCCTGAGAATCTATTGGGCTTATTCATGAAAAGGAATGAGGAGATAAAACGAAAATAGAAGCAAATTTAAATAAGCGATAAATATTATTTGCAACTCCTACTTGCCACTACTGTCTTAATTTTTGGTTTTATTTTTAGTTTTTTAATATTTAAGATTGTATAAAAGTCCCTCCCTCAGCGCTATTTTACGAGTAAAACACTGAATAAGTTTATGAATGACATAAAGGAAGCTGTTGAAGTTCATTTTGAAGAATTATTGAGGAAAGGAGGGAAGGATTCTTTCCATTTCAGAAACAAAGGTGCATTTTTAAATGTGGGGATACTCAACAGGAGATACTGACAATAGATACATTTAAATAGCACCTATTTATTTTAATACGAGAGGCAAAATTTGGGGCAAATTTCGAGGGATATTATGAGTGTAATAAGAATTCTCTATGTTGAAGACGATATTCTCTCGTTTAATTTTGTAAAGACATTTTTTCATAAAAAAATACATGAAAAGGTAGAATTGCTGCATGCTCGCAGTGGAGAGGAAGCAATAAGAATGATAAGAAGAGAAGATATTCACTTGATTTTGCTCGATTATTTCCTTCCAGGCATGAATGGAATAGAAGTTTTAGAAAGGATAAAGGCGGAGAAAGGAGGAATACCAGTTGTAGTAATTACTGGATATGGAGATGAAAAGATAGCAACAGAAGTTATGAAAAAAGGTGCAATAGATTATATGGTAAAATGGGAGAATGTAGAAGAAATAAGGAAAGCCATAGAATCATATATTGATGTTGCTCGTCGTCTGCATAATACACAATATATGGAGCACATAGACTTAGGAAGAAAAAGAGATACAATGAGCATAATATATTCTCTTTTGAAAAATGCTGTTGGAGGGGCTAAAAAGACGAGACTCATTTACAAAACAAATTTGAATTCAAAGATTATCGAAAAATATCTTGCATACTGTATGCGGAAAGGATATATACAGGCAAGGGGAAACAAACCAATTTATATAACCACAGACAAAGGTATGCATCTCTTAAAAAAGATAGATGAAGTGGAACATTTACTAATTTGATATATAAAGTTTGTGAAAGAGTGTTATATAATTTTGTTTCATATTTGTTATTTAAATCTTTATATTTAAAATTTGGAGGTGAAAAATGGAAAGGAAAATAAAGAGTATATTGGGAAGTGTTTTGGTGATAGCAATAGTAGCAGCAATGATGAGCATTGGAACACGATCGTATTTCAGTGATATAGAAACAGGTAACAACAATACATTTACCGCAGGAACATTGGATTTGAATGTAGATGGACAGAATACCAACGTGGTTAAATTTACACTTTCTAATTTGAAACCAGGATCCCAACCAAAAGGCATGTGGAATATATCAAATGTGGGAAGCATAAATGGCTACTTGGACTTAGAAAACATTACAGTAACAAGTTATGAAAACGGACTTTTAGACCCTGAAATAGAAGCGGGTGATACAACAGGAGGAAATCCGGGAGAAGGAAACGGTGAGTTGCAAAATGTGCTGAATCTGAGATTATTTGTAGATAGAGATTGTGATGGATGGATAAGCTCTGGAGACTATGTGTTCTTCAATGGCAAAGTAGCTGACTTGCCCAGTAGTTTTGATTTAAACGAGCTAGTGCCAGCAGGTGGGTATGTTCATATTGTAGCAATATTTGATTGGTGGTCAACAAGTCAAGATAACATGGCACAAAGCGATGGATTTGATTTAGATATAACCTTCGAACTATCACAGACCGCAGCACAATAAGAAACTGCATTCTTTTCCCTCTATTATTTGTTTATCCATGATAAAAAAACTGCTAATGCATGTATTACTAACAGGTATGACATTTTCAATATTAGTTGGTTCTATATCATATTTTAATGATGTGGAAAAAAGTTTTGGAAATATTTTTGCTGCAGATAAACTGGATTTAGGAATAAATGGATGGAATTCCTTTAATGGAACCATCATAAACATAAGCAATGGAAAAGAACATCATATTTATTATGCGGAAGCAACTTTACAAATATCCGGCAATATTCCTGCTACAATCAAACTAAAGTTTTTCAATTTGAGTTGCATCAATGGGTGTTCTGAAAAAAATTGTATTGCAAAGCATATTGAGATAGGAATTAACATAGTAAATACTTCAACTGGAGAAGTTTATCACATTATAAATCTAAGCGAGCATAAAACACTTTGGGATTTACAAAACCAATGGATTGATTTAGCAAGGGGTGAAATATTCACATCTTCTGTTGTTTACATTCTTAATGTAAGCATTTATTTTAATTTATCTTTATGCGAAAAAAATATCAATTTTGGAATTGAATTTTTGGCAGAGCAATATAATGGAGGATTTAAAGATATAGAAATAAGCTACAATAATAGATTACAGATGGAGGGAGAAAATGGCTAAGACTTGGATTAAAAAAAGAGGAATGGATATATTCCTCATTATTGTCACATCGTTTTTTATTTTATCTTTCATTCTTATTCCCATCGCAAATAAATCTGCAAAATGGTATATTGTAACATCCGGCTCCATGGAACCAACTTTAAAAATAGGGGATATTGTTTATGTTGAAGATGCGGAAGCAGATGAAATAAGAGTGGGTGGCATAATCACATTTCATCATAAAAAGTATATAATAACACATAGATGCGTGGAAATACTTCATGAAGGAAATAAAACTTTTTTTAAAACAAAAGGAGATGCCAATGAATATATTGATACTTTTTTAATACCATCAGAAGAATTGATAGGAAAAGTCCCTTCCATGGAATTATTTGGTCATCTTATTTATGCAAAAATACCTCGCATTGGTTATCTCTCTTACTTTGTTCACACACGCCTTGGTTTCTTTCTTCTAATTCTTTTCCCCGGATATACCATAATTGGCTTGGAAGCTTATAATATCTTCAATATTTTACAAGATAAACCCTACAAAAGAAAAAATTATACTCTTCACAGATCAAATAAAGGATTATATTATTTTGCTAAGAATAGCAAGAAAGGCGTGCCTGTCTCTCTTCCTCACGGATATGAAGTTATAGAAGAAAAAGGTCTTATATATCTAAGGAAAATAGACCCAAATCTAATAAAATGTCCATCATGCAACGGAATATTTTATTGTGAGGGAATAAGGAAAGGAGACAAAGTCACCTGTGTTTATTGCGGGAATAAATGGAGGGTCAAATGCTGAAAGGTGAAGGAAAATTTAGCGTATATGGTTCAAAAGCAGTTATATCTGTGCCATCCATTGTATGGAAAGATAGCCAATATCCTTTTAAAAGAGGAGAAAAAGTGGAAGTGGAGATAGTGGGAGAAGAACTCCGAATAAGAAAGATAAAGAAGAGAAAAAAGGAGGAAAAGAAAATTATTCTTGTTGTTGATGACGAACCGAGAATCCAAGAATTAATGAAAGAATATCTATCTTCTTTAAATGTTGAAATTTATTCTGCTTATAGTGGTATGGAAGCAATAGAAGTTTATAAAAAATTATTAGCTAATGGAAAAAAGCCTTATCTTGTTATTATGGATTTGAATTTATCTGGCAGCATAAACGATAATGAATTAATAAAACAAATGAGAGGAGAAGAAATGGATGGTGTAAAAACTACAAGAGAGATAAAAAGAATAGACCCAACAGCCAATATAATTGGTTTTTCAGCATTTGCTCATTTGGAGTGGGGAAAAAGATTAATTGATGCAGGAGCAAGTAGTATTTTTGGCAGAGAAATTGGCTTTGAAAATTTTGCAAGAAAAATAGATGAGCTAATAAACACAAACTCATTGTTTAAAACTTCACCCTTCTAATCCACTTGTTTAATTAGAGATATTATCTTTTCTATCTCTATTTCATCTACAGCATAATATAATCCATTGAAGAATTGGAGGATACAATATTCTTTCTCCATAATTTCGATTTCACGCTAAAAATAGAAAATTAATTATTTAACGAGCCATTAAATAATCATGCGTGCATTGTTTATTGGCAGATTTCAGCCATTTCATCTTGGTCATGTTGAAGTTTTAAAAAAATTTGATTTTGAATATGTAATTGCTATAGGCTCTGCTTATGAAAGCTATACAAAAGAAAATCCTTTTACTGCTGGAGAAAGATATGAAATGATACATGAAGGAATGATGGAAGCGGGAATAAAAAATTTCCATATTGTGCCTGTGCCAGACATAAATAGATATGGAGTGTATGTAAAACATCTTGCAGACATAACGCCATCATTTGACAAAGTCATTACAAATAAAAAAGTCATTAAGGAAATTTTTGAAAGAGAAGGATATGAAGTTATATCCACACCCCTGTATAAAAGAAAGGAATATAGAGGCGAGGTAATAAGGAGAAGGATTGCAAAAAAAATGCCATGGGAGCATCTCTTGCCCAAGAGCGTGGCAGATTACATTAAAAAAATAAGAGGTGTGGAGCGCATACAAGCCATATATGCGAAAGATTTTTAAAATGATTTAAAAATATTGCCGAAAACTTTATATATTATAAAGCCTTTCATTGAAAGCTTTGAGGTTGTTTAAAATGAAGAAAAAGAAAGCTGAAATTGAGGAAATTAAAAAATGCCCGGAATGCGGCTCAACTCGCCTTGTTTGGGACTATGAGAGAGGCGAGTTAATATGCCAGGATTGTGGACTGGTTATAGACGATACATACATTGATCAGGGGCCAGAGTGGCGTGCATTTGATCCGGAGCAACGCGAAAAGAGAGCAAGAACAGGTGCTCCCCTGGATTATACAGCGCCAGACAAGGGACTTAGCACAATGATAGGATGGAAAAATAAAGATAGTTATGGAAAATCCATTCCAACAAGGAACAGGGCACAGCTGTACAGGCTGAGAAAGTGGCAACGCCGTATAAGAGTTGGGGGCGCGAGTGAGCGCAGCCTGGCGCCAGCATTGTCGGAGCTTGATAGAATAGCTTCGGATATGGGATTGCCAAGAAATGTGAGGGAAGCTGCAGCAATGATTTATAGAAGAGCCATAGAGAAGAATTTGATCAGGGGGCGTAGTATAGAAGGCGTTACAGCTGCTTCCGTATATGCAGCATGCCGCCAGACAGGTGTGCCTCATACACTGGATGAGGTTGCAGAGTCTTCCAAGGTGGATAGGAAAGAAATAGGCAGAACATATCGCTTTCTTGCGAGAGAGCTCGGCTTAAAGCTCATGCCTACCTCGCCCCAAGACTACATCGAGCGTTTTTGCAGTGAGCTTGGACTCAGCGAGGATACAAAAACAAAAGCTCTGGAAATTCTGAGACAGGCTGAGGAAAAAGAGCTTACGAGCGGGCGTGGACCAACAGGAGTGGCTGCAGCAGCCATATATATCGCATCCATACTCTGCGGAGAACGAAGAACGCAACGCGAAGTCGCGGATGTTGCTGGCGTAACAGAAGTTACGATACGAAATAGATACAAGGAGCTTGCCGAGCAGCTCGACCTAGATGTAGTTCTATGACAAGATGGTATAGGGAAAGGAAAAGAGATTATTATTATAAGGAAGCGAAAAAACAGGGTTACAGGGCTCGCTCCTCCTTCAAATTAATTCAGATAAACAACAGGTATGGCATTTTAAAAAAGGGCGGAGTGTTTATTGACCTAGGGGCGTCGCCAGGCGGCTGGAGCCAGATGGCGGCGAGATATGGAAAGGTCATAGCTATCGACATTCAACCAATGCAACCGCTCGACAATGTTATTTTCATACAGGGGGATTTAACGAAAGAGGAAACGATAGAAAAAATTCGTCAGATTGTTAGCAAAGTTGATGCAGTTATATCTGATGCATCGCCAAACATTAGCGGAAACTACACGCTTGACCAAGCAAAAAGTGTTTGGCTCTGCGAGAATGCTCTGAGAATAGCGGAAGAATTTTTGAAGCAAGGCGGAAACTTTTTATGCAAAATTTTCGAAGGCGAAGATTATCCGCAATTTTTACGAAAGGTGAGAGAAAGATTCAGAATGGTTAAGCCTCATGCGCCACAAGCCAGCAGAAAGCAGAGCAGCGAGATATACATTGTTGCAAAAGGATATGTCGGGAGATGAATAATTTTTTAATTTGGAAACGATTCCAGAATAAATGGAATATGAAATTTGTCCCTATTGCGGAGAGGAGATTGATCCAGATGAAGTATATGAGCATATGGTAACGAGACATATGGATGAAATAAGGAAAGAAGAGTTCTCTATGCTAAACGAAATGAAGCAGCAGCATTATGAGCTGTTGCTCGATCTGAAGAGAAACTATCCTTCCATATTTGTGAAATTTATCGAGGAGCTTGCAGAAGAAGATAGCGAGGATATAAAAATATTCTGCATGAAGGAATTGATTTCGATGCGCGAATTCGATAAAGGAGAAAAATTGTTCAGGGAGATAATTTCAAGGAACAATAAAAAGGAAACATGGCTGGAATACATAATAATGTTGAATAAGAAGGGACAATATGAAAAAAGTATTGAAACGTGCATGGAAGCCATGAGAATTTTTGATGATGAGAAATTTCAGGCAAGAATGAAGCGAATCATAGAAAAAGCGAGGGCGAGATTATGATAATCCTGGATGGAGAAAATTTGAAGATAGAGGATGTAATAAAAGTTGCAAGGTTCGGAGAAAGTGTTGATATAGATGAAAAAGCCATGGAAAAAGTTAAAAAGGCGAGGAATGCAATAGAAAAATTGCTCAAAGAAGAAAAGCCTATATATGGGGTAAACACGGGCTTTGGAGAACTTGCAAAGGTAAGAATAGAGAAAAGCGAGATAAAAAAGCTTCAATACAACCTTATAAGAAGCCATGCGTGCGGTGTCGGCGAGGCGCTGCCAGAGGAAATAACGAGAGCCATGATGCTTCTTCGCCTAAACTCGTTGCTCAAAGGCTATTCAGGGGTAAGGCAGGAAGTTGTGGAAAAATTGAAAGAAGCTTTGAACAAAAAGTTTTATCCTTTCGTGCCCTCTCAGGGCTCTGTTGGAGCGAGCGGCGATCTTGTTCCCCTTGCCCATGTAGCTTTATCTTTAATTGGAGAAGGCGAAGCATTCTATGAAGGTAAGCTTATTCCGGCGAGAGAGGCTTTGGAAAAGATTGGCATGACGCCATTGGAACTGGATGCAAAGGAAGGGATAGCTCTTATAAATGGCACACAATATATGGCAGGCATAGCCACACTTGCTTTATATGATTCTTTTAACCTGCTTAAAAATGCAATGGTTGCTGGAGTAATGAGTCTGGAGGCATTGAAAGGAACAAACAAAGCTTTCCATGAAGGTGTAGGAAAAGCCAGACCATATGAAGGTTTAATCAAAATTGCCAGAATTTTAACAAAGCTTACGGAAGGTAGCAAAATAATTGAAAAATATGGAGAGCAGCGCGTTCAGGATGCCTATACACTGCGATGCATGCCACAGGTTTTTGGGGCAATGCTCGACTCATTGAAATTCATTGAAAAAACTTTGAGTATTGAAATAAACTCTGCAACCGACAATCCATTGATTTTTGATGAAAGCATAATTTCATGCGGAAATTTCCATGGTGAGCCTGTTGCAATGGCAATAGACTTGCTCAACATTGTATTGACAAAGATGGCAAGCTTTTCTGAGCGTAGAATAGCCCGCCTCATAGATGAAAAGCTCTCCATGCTGCCGCCTTTTTTAAGTCATAAGCCTGGAATAAATTCTGGAGCGATGATTTTGCAGTATGTTGCCGCTTCTTTAACGAGTGAGAATAAAAGTTTGGCTTATCCTGCGAGTGTCGATTCTATTCCGACGTCTGCAAATCAGGAAGACTATCAATCAATGGGGAGCATTGGGGCGAGAAAAGCATTGCAAATTTTGAGAAATAGCGAGAAGGTAATTGCAATTGAATTCATAACAGCAAGCCAGGCATTGGAATTCATAAATGAGGAGCCTTCTCCTGCAATTCATAAAGCATATGAAGCGATAAGAAAAAATGTTAAAGAGCTACATGAAGATAGACCTATGTATGGCGAGATAGAAAAAGTGGCAAAATTGGTTCATGATGGAAGCATATTGAAAGAAGTTGAAAAAATTGTAAAAATTGACATTTAAAATGGATTTGTATGAAGAAACTTATGAGCTGACAAAGCAGATTCCTCGCGGAAAAGTATCTACATATGGAGCCATAGCCATAGCTTTGGGAGATAAAATAGCTTCTCGTGCAGTTGGGATAATGTTGAATCAAAATCCTTACAAAGAAGTGCCATGTTATCGCGTCATTCATTCAGATGGAAGGATTGGAGGATACGCTTCAGGTGTGGAAAAAAAGATTGAATTGCTTAAAAAGGATGGAATCGAGATAAAAAATGGAAGAATAGATCTGAAAAAATATTTTTTTGATGATTTCAAAACCAGCTATCCATTGAAAAAACTCAGGGAAGAGCAGGAAAAATTAAGGAAAAAAGTTATTACAGGAGGCGACGTTGAAGTGAATAGAATAGCTGGTGTGGATGTTTCATATAGCAGGAAATATGCATATGGAGCGTATGTTGAATTTGATAAAAATGGAAACATCGTTAAGAAAAAGATTGTGAAAAAGAAAGTAACATTCCCATATATTCCAACATATCTTGCATATCGTGAATTGCCAGTATTGAATGAATTGATAGAAGGTGAGGGGCCAAGCCTTGTTATGGTAGATGGCAATGGCTTGCTGCATCCTCGCTTTTTTGGGCTGGCGTGCCATTTTGGAGTTGTGAACAATATTGCAACCATAGGAGTAGCTAAAAAATTACTACTTGGAGATGTTATAAAAAATGATGTTTTCATTGGGGAAAGGAAAGTTGGGAAGAAGCTTGGAAAAATTTTTGTCTCACCAGGAAATAAAATAGATGTTGAAAAAGCATATGAAATAACCAGGAAATTCATGAAATATAGTATTCCAGAGCCAATAAGGATTGCACATATACTTGCGAATGAAGCAAGGAGAAAAAGCGAATCTAAAAACTTTTCTTCAAAATAAATCTTCCAATCGTTTTTACTTGTTGAGGAGGTAACATTTTTCTTTTACTTTTAATATATTCGCTTAGTTCGCTTATTTTTAATATTGGTACAGAACAATCTTTTAGATGGAGTATGGCGTTATTGCTTGTAAACACAACAATTGCATTAATCCATATATCTAAGTTTATCTCTTCCAACGTCTTTTTTACTTTTAAAGCATTTCTTTTTACTTGTTTTGTTGGACTTTTAATTGTGTAATCTTTTATCTCTCCCCCTGCATAATACCTTATTACCCATACATCTTTATTGCATACAATTTCTCCTTCATAATTTTTGGTTTCAATAACGAATACACCCGTCGGTCCTATAACGATATGATCTATATTCTCGTGTGGAGATAACCTTATATCGTTTATCAAATAATATGAATCATCCAAAGAATTTCTCAAATAATTTATAATCAAGTTTTCCTCCTCAAATCCCTTTTTAAATTGGCTAAACTTCTTAAAGAAGAATAAAGAAACTAAAAAGGAAAGAATGGATGCAATGCATAGAATACCAATGTAAAAAGATGCAATAATGAATATAAACCCGGGCAATATAAATGCGAGAGAGAGTTTAATATTTTTCTTCGCATTTTCTTCAAGATAACTTCCTCTTTTCTTCAGAATTTTTGCCATTGAAACATTATCAGAAATTTCTTTATATATCTGGGCGTTATTTTTTCATGATTTGCCCCCTCGATTTTAGGTACGGAAGGGAAGAAATTAAAAAGATATTTAGTGAGGAAAGCAGACTTGCGTATTGGTTGCGGGTTGAGGGAGAGCTTGCTAAAGCTCATGCCGCCATAGGAAACATTCCAAAGGAAGCTGGAGAGGAAATTGCATCAAAAGCAAATCTGGATTATGTGAAGCTTGAAAGAGTTAAGGAGATTGAAAAAGAGATTCATCATGACGTTATGGCCATGGTTAAGGCTCTGGCGGAAAAATGTGAATATGGAAAATATGTTCATCTTGGAGCAACATCCTATGATATCGTTGATACTGCAAATGCTCTGCAGTTTAAAGATGCATTATGTATAATTAAAAAAGAGCTTGTTGAGCTTTTAAAAATTTTGATTGAACTTGCAAGAAAGCACCGCAATACCATAATGCTGGGACGAACACATGGGCAGCATGCGTTGCCAATAACCTTTGGCCTTAAAATGGCTGTTTTCGCCTCTGAAACATTTCGCCATTTGAAGAGACTCGAAAATGTAATGGAGGAGATAAGCTATGGAAAAATGGCGGGCGCCGTCGGCACGGGCGCCGCCTTCGGCGACTCATTTTTCGAGTTGCAAAACCTCGTTATGAAAAATCTTGGGCTGAAGGCAGAGATGCCATCCACGCAAATAGTTGGGAGAGACCGCTACATATGCCTTTTTTCTTTTCTTTCAAATGTTGCTGCAAGCATGGAAAAATTTGCCACTGAAATCAGAAATTTGCAGAGGAGTGAGATTGGAGAAGTTGAGGAATTTTTTGAGGAAAAGCAAGTTGGCTCTTCAACGATGCCCCATAAAAGAAATCCGATAACATGCGAGCAGATATGCGGTCTTGCCCGCGTTGTGAGAAGCAACCTGTTGCCAGCATGGGAAAATGCCATACAGTGGCATGAACGCGATTTGACAAATTCTTCAAGCGAGCGTTTTATAATTCCTCATGCAATCGTTCTTACAGACTGGATTGTATATAAAATGAAGAATGTTTTCTCCCGCCTCGTTGTTTATCCGGAGAAGATGAGAGAAAATATAGAGAGAAGCAATGGATTGCCAATGGCTGAGGCGGTGATGATAAAAATGGTATCGCTCGGAATGAGCAGGCAGGAAGCCCATGAATTGATGAGGCGTTATTCAATGGAAGCAAAAGAAAAGAACATACATTTAAAAGAGATTTTGAAAAGAGAAGGATGGGGAGAAAAATTGAATCTGGATGAATTATTCGATCCAGAAAACTACATTGGAAAAGCAAAAGAAATCGTTGACATTGTTACAGAAAAGTTATCCAAAGAGATTGCCAAAATTGAAATCTAATTTATTTATCATCTCAAGTAATTTTTCATTCCCGTTCATTTCAAAGTTATTCATGAATAGAGAGAGTCCTCCAAGCATGTAGCCCTGGCAAAAGTTCCCATGCCTGAATTTATTTAATCCATCACCATCAATAAATGCAGCTGCTCCCATTGCAGTTGATGAAGCTTGAGAAAATGTCCTCGAGCTATAGGAATCATCTCCAAGAAAATCAAGGAGTAAAGCGAATCCAAAGCTGCTTGCATATCCCTGCGAGTAGTTGGCAGCGACATACATGTCCGAGCCTGCAAAATTTACGAGTATGGCAAATCCCTTTACTGATTGAATGCCCTCTCCTGTGGCATAAGCCTGGCTTCTGTTGGCAGCGATGAACATATCGGAACCAGCAAAATCAACAAGGACGGCGTCGCCGCCCACGCTGCTCGCCTGGCAGTAGTCGTTGCCGTAGTAGCGGTCGTCGCCATTGAAATCAATCAATATGGAGATGGAATCACGGGAAAAAGCCTGCGTTTCATTCATGCCCCTGTAGACATCGTTGCCATTGAAATCGAACAGGAAGGAATAGCCATCTTCATATGAGGAGCATATCTTCTGGGCATAGACATCGTTGCCATCCAAGTCGAATAGATAGTAGCTTCCATTGATGGAATAGCATGCATTGGTGTATGCATCGTTTCCATCCTCATCTATTGTGATGCACGTCTCATTTATTGCAACCATTTCAATGTATTTATCATCTCCTTTCAAATCAACAATGAAAAGGCATTTTTGATATTCATCATTGCCATCAAAATCGATCACAAATGAATAATTTGAATAACTATCATCATGCTTTCCTCCAAATGCAATTTTTCCATATGGTCCAAAAATTGTTTCATTTAGCATGAATCTATTCAAATAGTAGCCTGTTTCTCTTATGGCATATGCAATCAAAAAAGCAGCCTCAACCTTATTTGGATTCATTGAAGCATTGATATATGTGTACAGAAGTAAGGCAATCGAATTTTGCACATCCTCTGGCATGTTGCTTTCATTCAAAAATGATTGAATCGAAGAAGCATCATAATTTATGCCGTTTATTTCATAAAATTTTTCCAATGCATCCAGCAATGAAGCATTTTTCATATCGCCAGAAAACAAAACCAAATCCTGGGCTATGTTCCCTTTTCCAGAAAAAAATTTTTTGCTCTTTTGCTGGATTGCATTTAAAAATCCGATGATATCCTGCTTGGATGGAAGCTTTGTTTCCTCACCAAAATTTTTTGATTGAAGGGAAGATGGCAGGAGAAGCAATATTGATATCGCTACCACAATGAATTTTTTCACTTCCTTTAAATTCATTTCAATATATATTTTTTGTGAAATGGCGTAGAGACCATCAACTTAACACCTCCAAATTTTTATAGAAATTTCTAAACCCAGCAAATGCTTCTATCCAATTTCGCATGCTTTCTATTGAATATTTTCCATGAAAAGCATTCCAAAATTTCCTACCATATTCAACGTTTCCAAAAAATCTTTCAATAGCACTTCTTGGGCCAAATTTAATCACTGTATATTTATCAAAACCCATTCTTTGTAAAGCCCATGGATACCATTTCCCTCCGTCTATAAATACTCTAGGCATTTCCCCTTTACACACTCTTTTAATTTTTTTCAGAAATCTCATTGCTTCAAGATAACTTCT
>JAGGXG010000007.1 GCA_021163175.1 Thermoplasmata archaeon | reverse complement strand
CCAACATACAAAACTTTTCCATCGCCTTTTTCATATGCATGAATATGCACTGGAAATAGAAGAAGAATTGTAAGCATGGTAGCCAAAATCTTTTTCACAACCATAAATTGGGTGTTTAATTTAAATTTTGCTACATCAATGAAAAGAAATCTATGCCAGCCCATGATATATTTCCATTGGAAGCGTATGCAATAACTTTGAGTTCATGTTTTCCAAATGGAGCGTTTATGTATTGTTCGAAAGGTGGTTGGGTATCGAGGGCAGCCAGTTTACCATCGATATAAAATTCAACTTTTACTGTGTTGCTTGCATTTATTATTACTGGCATGCTTCCAATGATGCGAGGCACTCCATTTTGAATGAAAATTCTTCCAAGCAAGGAAGGAATCTCACGTCCAAGCACATAGGTATGATATCTTTTTGGCGAGACAATATAAACTTTTGGAACATCTGGCATCAAATTTCCGTATACGCCATCTATATACAGAATTCCGGTTCCCCCGTAGCAACGCTTTATGAAAATGTTTGCATCATAGGCAACTCTGAACCATCCGTCCTCACCCCAGTTACGACCCCAGCTATTCTTGCATATCCAGTAGCCGCCAGTATCATTATATCCCATTATTGCTATAACATGCCCTCCAACAAGGCGACCCCATCTGTGGCGGTATATTCCACCATGGTAATAATAAAAATCCTTCCACACATATATGCAGGCTGCAAGTGGACCATGCTCTATCAAAGCTTTTTTGATGGCCTCCTTACTATTCTCAACCCATCCCCATTCTTTTATTCTCACGCTCCTGTTCTGCCAGTCTGGGAGTGTGAGATTGCATGGCATATCAAACTTGCGATGCAATTCTGGAAAGCAACCTTCATCTGGCACTCCATAATCAACGAGATATTGGGCAGCTTCTTTAATGTCAACTCCCCACTTGCATGTTCCACCAGAGCAGAAAAACAGGTGCAATTCAGATAAATCACAACCAAAGGGATATCCAACTTTATATTGCACGAGCGTTTCCAAAGCTGCTACAAGAGCGTAAGCTTCGCAACTCGGACATGGCTCCTGATTCTTTGCAGGCGTTGTGTAATCAACGTCATCGATATTGCACCAGCAGAAATAGGAAGGCAACGAGCTTTTTCCATGTATTGTGTGAAAATTCGGGGATGCCAGCAAAATTATTGCTATGGCAACGATGCATTTCTTCAATCGCATATGTATAATTTTTGAGCCCTATATAATTTTTGCAAATCCATTTAAATTTCATTCAAATACATGGTGATGTCATTGCTTAATTTGATTGTCATGCTATTCATAGGATCTTTTGCAGGCGTAATAATTGGTGTGATGGGGGCGAGCGGCGCCGTGATAATGGTTTCTTTGCTTTATCTTTTGCTTGGCTTTTCAATGCATGAAGCCATAGGAACAACACTGATGGCGAGTTTCATAGCTTCATCGGTGGTTGCATATGTTTATTATAAAAATGAGAATGTGGATGTGCTGCCATGCCTCTGGCTTGCCTTCGGTGCGTTTCCTGGTTCGCAACTTGGAGCCTTCATTTCTTCAGCACACCTAATAGCAGGCTCAGGAGCATTTTTGGAATTTTGTTAATAGCTCTGGGTGCATACTATCATACCAACAACAAATCCTATTATGATTGCCATGGCACATCTGTATTTTTCATTTTTGATGGAAATTCCTTCAATTTTTTTTATTATGCTCTCGTTTTTCCCCTTAAATAAATTGATGAAGGCTGTTGCAACTTTACTCGTTGCTTTGGGCATTTTTTTATTAATTTTGCAAAATGTGGTGTAGCAAAGCCGAAATTTAAGCAATTTTTCACTTCCATGCAATGCAGTCCATACTGACGTTCTTCCCGTTATGGATCATTTCAGTCCTATTCGGGGGATGGAGCTGGTTCCTTTTCTGGCATGCATGGGTGTTCTTGGTATGGCTCTCATGGATTATAGGGATAGCGATGTTCATACTATGGATTATTCTGATGATAAAGGCATATCAGGGAGAAATGTATAGGTTGCCAATAGTTGGAGATATAGCAGAAAAACACATCTAAGTCTTTTCCCCTTTCCATATTACAAGCTGCGGGAATGGAATCTCTATTCCTGCTTTTTCCAATGCAACTTTGATTTTCCATAGCATCTCGGTTTTCACTCCATACCACTCGCTTGAAGGAGCCCATATTTTAATTGTAAGCTCAACGCTGCTATCTGCAAGCTCTTCAACGAAAATTTGGGGAGCAGGTTCTTTCAATATAAGGGGGTGTTCTTCAAGCAAATTTTTTATCACTTCTATGGCCTTATCTGCATCGCTTTTATAAGCTATGCCAACTTTATATTCAAATCTTCTTGCGGCATGAGCATTGTAATTGTATATGTTCGAGGTAAAAACTTTTTCATTTGGAAGGCGAACATAAATTCCGTCCCATGTCCTTATTGTTGTCGAGAGCACCCTTATGTCTTTAACAACGCCTCCAACATCCCCTATAGAAACGCCATCTCCTATCTGTATCGGCTTCTCAGCCATCAAAAATAGCCCACTTATAAGGTTAGATACCACGGTTTGCGTAGCCAAGCCTATAACGATGCCGGCGATGCCGCCCGCCACCAGCAGCCCGCTCAATGAAAAGCCTATGTAGGGGATGGCTATGACAAAACCAATGATAATGATGGTGTAATAAGCGATTTTCTCTATCGCCACCAGCGTGGTCTTCGGAACTTTTTCCTTCAAAGCCCTCCTTATGTTTAGCCTGACAATTTTTGCAATTATCACAGCCACAACCAATATGGCTACGAATATGAACAAATCAAGCAGTGTAACACCTTTCATGACTTCATGATTCAGCATTTTTGATATCTCTGCTTGCAAGTTCATAATCCCCACTCCATAACAAATTTTTTCTCAAGCTTTTTTATCCCCTTTGCTTCGTATATGTCAATGCTTGCCTCCATATTTTTGGGCTTTCTTGAATTGAATGATGTTTCAGCCATCGTTTTTTTAAGTATGTTAACGTAAGCATGCATATATGCATGGCTATTGTAAAAAATTTTCATATCAAAAGCTCTAAATACCATTTTTTTAACTTCAACCCATTCCCTGTAGCTATTTTTTACATCCACCCTCATTATTCCTTCGTGCAACTTTTTCACTTCAGGTTCATCATGATATATCTCGCTTTTCCACCATCTGCATATTATTCCCTGCTCTGGAGAACCATACAATATATATTTTTGCTTTGCCATCGTGAATATATCTATTCTTTCAACATCTTTCCTATCAACGAGAAATACGCCAACTTCTATCGGAAATTTTAAATAAAAGGTGTCTTGGATAGATGGCTCTATTATGTAGGGTTTTTCAAATTCTATCAATAAATGCTCTGCCACCCCCAGCTTGGGCAAATTAACTGGTTCAACAGGAACAACATATAAATTTCCAGATTCAGCAGACACAATTTTCTCTATCTCTTCATCTCCAGCCTTGCGATAATATCTCTTTACCTTTCCTTTTCCTTTTATCCTTATCTCAACGCCATTTTCTTTTATTTCATCGTTCAGCCCATATTTCCCAAACACCTTGAAATAATCATTTCTGATATAAAAATTTGTTTTTATTTTTTATTTTTATTTTTGCGAGATACAACTTTAGGAGGAATATTTGATGAAAAGTGAATCTGCAAGCATGTACGCCATTGTTTCAAAGCTATTTTGTAAAGAAAAATCTATTAAATGTTTTTATGATTCGATTGAATATGGAAGAGATAAAAGAACAAATAAAAGAATTTGAAGATAAAAATGTGAAATTTATTAGACCTGTTTTTGTCGATATTCTTGGAAGAATGCTTGACTTTACAATTCCAATAGAAGATTTTGAAGATTTGATTCAAAACGGAAAGGGATTTGATGGCTCTTCTGTAGAAGGTTTTGCAAGAACTGAAGAAAGCGATTTAAGGTTTATTCCTGATATAAATACATTAACAATTTTACCTTGGGAATATAAGGGTGTTGAAAAATCATGGAGAGAAGCAATAGTTTTTGGACATATAGTTGACACGAGTGGAAAGGAATATGAAGGAGATACCAGAAGCTTGCTAAAAAATATAGTGGAGAAATACGATGGGATTGGCACATTAAAATGTGGGGCTGAGATAGAGTTTTTCATTTTTGAAAATGATAAAAGTCCAATGCATACTGACGAGGGCGGATATTTTAGGTCAGGATTGTATGGAGAGATAAGAAAAGAAGCACAGCTTGCTCTGAATGAAATGGGAATAAAAACAGAATTTGACCATCACGAAGTTTCTCCAAGCCAGCATGAAATAGATTTAACCTATACCAATGCTTTAAAAATGGCAGATAGCATAATTTTAACAAAGTATGTTGTAAAAAGAATTGCAAGAAAATATGGAGTTTATGCTTCTTTTATGCCCAAGCCAATTGATGGAATCAATGGAAATGGTATGCATTTACACCTTTCATTATGGAAAGATGGAGAAAATCTATTTTTTGACAGAGAAAAGCAGGGATTAAGCGACATTGCAAAATCTTATATTGCAGGATTAATAAAATATGGAAAAGATATTCAAGCAGGATTAAATCAATGGATAAATTCGTATAAGAGACTTTATCCTGGTTATGAAGCTCCTACATATCTTGTATGGGGAACGAAAAACAGGTCAGCTTATGTAAGAGTTCCAGAATATCAGAAAGGAAAAGAGCTTGCAACGAGAATTGAAATAAGAAGCCCTGATCCAGCATGCAATCCATATCTTGCATTAAGCTTAATTCATGCTGCAGGCATACAAGGAATTAAAGAAGAGTTAAAGACACCAAAGCCAGTTGAAGTTGATGTTTTTCATTTATCTGAGCCGGAAAGAAAGAAATTAAATATAGAAGAGCTTTCTCCTTCCTTAGAAAAGGCGCTGGAATTTTTTGAAGGAAGCGAATTAGTAAAAAGTACATTACTCAAGCATATTTATCAAAAGTTTATGGAAAATAAAAAAATCGAATGCGAGAGCTTTAACAGAGCTGTAACGGATTATGAAATAAAAAATTATTTTAGCGTGTTATAACGAGAGGTAACCGAGTTTCGGCTTTAAGAAAGCAAATATGGAAGAAAAGGTTCACTTTTCATGTTCATTTTTTCCATCCAATTTGTCGAGAATGGAATCTATGATTGCGTGTGTTTCTTCAATGGAGTTGTTGGCATCGATGATGTGCCAGTTCTTTGCAAGGGCCAGTGCTTTTTTCCTAACTTTAATCAAGGAGTCCAGCGTTTCGAACATTTCTCGCCTCTCTCTAGATTTCAGTCTTCGGAGACATTCTTCCGGCTGAGCATCCAAAAAGAACATGTATTGAGAAGTGGGCAAAAATGTGGCAAAAAATTTGTAGAGAATTTTTGCAATGGGAAAAGGAAGATATGCAACTCCCATGAGATATCTAACAACTATGAATGTATCGGCTTTTCCGTAATAACGGCGAATAGAATGAATTACATCAAGGGCGTAGTAGAGAGATGCCTTTATATGATTAATTTTTCCACCCTCCAGCAACGCCTTTTTTGCTTTCCTCCCATATTTGTTATCTGTTTCAGGATGAGAACGTAGTATTACATTCTCACCCATAACTTCATATCTTTGTTTTATTAATCTTGCATGTGTATCCTTTCCAGCGCCATCGAGTCCATCAACAACTATGAACCTCATCTTTTCACCTATGCAATTGCATAATACAATAATGCAGATGCAAGAGAAACGGTAAGGTTGTCTGCTCCTTTGGGAGTTGCTGCTTCAACAATCGTCGCAACAAGTGCAACTCCAGCAATAACTGGCAGATTTATTCTTTTGCCATAATATGCAAGTGCTACAACACTCATAACAATGGTGAAGACAAACATCGCAATAGAGCCTTCGATACTTTTAGTATCCTGAAAAATTTTGCATATATGTTTTCCATAAATGCTGCCTATGAGAGAGGCAAATCCATCACCGTAAGACATGGCAACAATTCCAATCGAAATAACCCATGGTTTGTCGAAAAATATGTATGCAAGAATTGTCCATGAAATGGAGTAATACACCAGGCCGAGACCATGACCGGCAGCAGATGTGGTGGTGACTTTTTTAAGAGGTGAATATGGGCTGAAAAGAAATGTGAGTATAATAAAAGGGGCGGCGGCGATGAACGACATGACCCATGCATGTTCGAACAGAGGGAGAATGAAAAATATGTTTCCTACCATGATGTGCAGAAATTTCCTGCTGATGAGTGGATGCTTTTTAAGCACTTTTTCCGAGATTAGCAGGAGGATGGCAACATATGCATAAACACAAAGAACGCCTATGATATCCCCTGAAAGCATTATGGTAATATGTAATTTTCATATTTAATGATATTTGGTTTTTACTTTTACGAGACCATCAACTTAACACCTCCAAATTTTTGTAGAAATTTCTAAACCCAGCCAATGCTTCAATATAATTTTGCATGCTTTCTATGGAATATTTTCCATGAAAAGCATTCCAAAATTTTCTTATCCTCCATTCAATGTTTCCAAAAAATCTTTCAATAGCGCTTCTTGGGCCAAATTTAATCACTGTATATT
>JAGGXG010000069.1 GCA_021163175.1 Thermoplasmata archaeon | reverse complement strand
TTGATATTTGCATCTTCGTTTCTATCTCTCGATGTAGAAAGGAATTCTATTCGAATTTATTCAATTCTTCTATGATGATGGAACAATAAATCATGATTGTTTTTGGTTAATTTTTCGACAATCTCGTTTTAGAAAATGTTTCGGAGGATGACATCAAACCATTTTTGAAAGAATTCCGATTCAAAGCCCATTTTGTTGAAAATTCTGCCATCCTGAGAGAATTTTTAATGGAAATGGTAATGAAAAAAGAAGAAAGGGAAACGGAGAAGGGCACAGTAGCGATAGACCATTTTTTCAATGTTAAAGGTGTTGGAACAGTTGTTCTTGGAACAGTGGTAGAGGGGAGCATAAGAAAACATGATGATTTACGATTGTATCCTCTGAATAAAGTCGTTCATATCCGTTCCATACAAAAACATGATGAAGATTTTGATATGGCAAATAAAGGAGACAGAGTTGGTCTCGCTTTGAAAAATGTAGGCGTCGATGAGCTAAAGCGAGGATATATCCTTTCATCTGAAGAACTTGATATGGAAAATGAATTGAAAATGGAGGTTGCGGTAAACAAATACTGGAAGGGAGAGATAAAGAATGGAATGGTTTTTCATATTGGAAAATGGATGCAGTTCATTATGACAAGGTACGAGGATAAATTCATTTTGAATAGGCCGATTGTGTTCAAAAAGCCATCAAGCTTTTTCATAGCACATCTGGATTCAAAGCCTCCAAGGATTGTCGGGAAAGGAATCGTGAAATAAAAATTTCAAAATGTTTATATCTGGAAAAGAGAATATGAACATGAAACTATCGCAGGCAAGGATTTATGGCGGCGTCGGCGCCATCCTGGGGCTTGTTGGGGGCGTTATTCCTTATGCTGGAGGCATTGTTTCAATCATTGGTGTTGTTTTGGTTCTGGTGGCTGTGAAATATATAGCTGAGGAAACAAAGGACGAGAGCATATTTACAAACTATCTCATTGCATTCATCTTAGCCATTGTTTCCATAATTGTTGCCATTGTTGCATTATTTGCATTTATAGGAACCAGCGTACTTTTCCATCCCTCCGAAATTAAAGAAGCTGCACATCTCTTTTCTTTGAAACATCTTTTGCTTGGTTTGGTTGCAGCTATCATAATTTTCTGGATTCTGTATCTAATTTCGGCAATATTTGTAAAGAATAGCTATTACTCGATTGCTCATCATACGGGCGTTGATTTATTTCATACAACTGGATTGCTTTATCTCGTTGGTGCTGCAACCCTTATAATTTTCATTGGTTTTCTAATCATCTTCATTGCAAAAATACTCGAAATAATAGCCTTCTTTTCCTTGCCAGATGAATTGCCTAAGCAAGAGTTATAATGCATTAAAGCATTAAACATGTGATTGAATTCATTGAAATGGAGAACATAAAGCCATACAAAATTTATAAAAGAGATTATCAGATAAACATTTTTAATTCGATAAAAGATAAAAACTCGCTCGTTGTTTTGCCTACCGGCTTAGGTAAAACGATAATAGCAATACTTGCAATAGCTTACAAAGCAAGATATGGAAAAGTTATGTTTCTTGCTCCTACAAAACCATTATGTGAGCAGCATTATGCAAGCCTGAAAGAATTGACAACCATCGAACCAATATTTTTAATTACAGGAGGAATAAAAAAGGAAAAGAGAATAGAGTTATATAAAAAAGGTAAAATAATTGTAGCCACACCCCAAACAATTCAAAATGATATCGATACAATAAATTGGGGAGAATATTCTTTGGTTGTGTTTGATGAAGCTCATAGAGCAGTAGGAAATTATGCTTATGTCGCCATAGCAAAGAAATGCATACAGCATGGTGTGCAAATCATTGGTTTAACTGCATCTCCAGGAAGTGATTATTCTCGTTTAAAAGAAGTCATTGAAAATCTTGCAATAGAAAATATAGAAGCGAGGAGCGAATATGATGAAGATGTAAGACCATATGTTGCTGAACGCAAGATAAAATGGATACTCATTCCGATGCCAGAAGAAATAAAGAGGACAGCAATGAAAATAGATTTTTTGATAAGAGAACTTGCCATGGAACTGAAAAGCTATGTTAAAATAGCGCCTTCTCGCCTAACAAAAAAAATGTTGATAGAATTGCAGGAAAAATTGCAGAAGAATTTGAGTAAGGCAGGAAGCTATTACAATGCAATAAGCATCATTTCAGCAATCATAAAATTGTATCATTTGAAGGAATTGCTCACAAGCCAGAGCATAGATGCTGCAAAGGAATATATTAAGAAGATGGAAATGGATTCAAGCAAAGCGGCGATGAAAATAAGAAAAAGCATGCTATACAGGGAGATAAAAAAAGACATTGCAAACATGGAATTCGAGAACCCCAAGATGAAATATGTGAAGAAGATCGTCATGCAGCGTTTGAAAGAAAATGAAAATGCAAGAATAATAATATTCGCAGAATATCGCGACACCATAGATGCAATAGTGGATGAGCTTGAAAGCATCGGAATTAAAGCAGCTCGTTTCATCGGACAGGGAAAGGATGGAATGAAGCAGGAAGAGCAGAAAAAAGTTATACAAAAATTTAAAGAAGGTGTGGTAAACGTTCTCGTTTCAACAAGCATAGGCGAGGAAGGCATAGACATTCCATCCACAAACCTGGTTTTATTCTATGAGCCAGTTCCTTCTGCTATTCGTTATATACAGAGGCGCGGCAGAACAGCTCGTGCCGGAGTGCCGGGCGAGGTTATAATACTCATTATGAAGGGTTCGAGAGATGAAGCATATTACTGGAGCAGCAAAAGAAAGGAGGCAAAGATGATGAAAAATATAAAGAGGCTTAAAGAAATGGTTGCTAGAATGGAAGCAAAGAAAAAGAGAATGCCGAAAGGGCAGGCAAAACTTGATGCTTTCATATTTAAATAGAAAAAACATTTCTTTCATGGACTGGTTTATTGAAAGGCATGATGGCACAGGTTTCATGATAAGGGCGGATAAAAAATTATACGAAGGAGAAACATTCCAGAAAATAGAAATTTATTCAACATCTTTGGGAAAAATGCTCGTCTTGGACGGAAAAATCCAATTTACGGAAAGAGATGAAATGATGTATCATGAAATGCTTGTTCATGTGCCAATGATGATGCATCTCTCACCAAGAAAAGTGCTAATAATAGGTGGGGGCGACGGCGGCGCTGCCCGCGAGGCTCTGAAGCATGGGCCAAGCAGCGTTACAGTTGTTGAGATCGATGCCAATGTTGTTGAAAAATGCAAGGAATATGTAGGCATAGATAATGGAGCTCTGAATGATGAAAGGGTGAATATTGTTTATGAAGATGGCATAGAATTCGTTAAAAATTGCGAGGAGCATTTTGATGTTGTTATTGTTGATGGCACAGACCCGAACATTTTCAGCAGCCATATTGCAAGCAGACAATTCTATGAAGCGGTTATGAGTATGGCAGATATAATGGTCACGCAGAGCCAGTCTCCGTTTTTCCAGCAGGATTATTTTAAAGCAATAGTGAAAAATTCAGCCTTTTTGAAAAATAGAAGATTTTACATTTCACACATGCCGAGCTATCCATCTGGCTTATGGAGTTTCATGATAGCTGGCGATTATGAATTGAATGAAGATGAAATAAGGAAGAGATATGAAGAAAGAAAAATAAAGACCCGACATTACAATGTGGAGATGCATATGGCTGCATTTGCTCTACCAAACTGGATGAAAGAAATGTTGCATGATTACCGATAACTTACAAAAAGAATCATTAGAAGCAAAGCTAGGGCAAGATACATCAAATAAACGTAAAGCTTCCTTCGTTTCACCATTCTTTCATATTCCTGCTTGCATTTTTCAGAGCAAAATTTCTTGCCAGCAGGAATTGCCTTACCGCATATGATGCAATGGTTGTGGGGTGGTATCACCGTCATACTATTATCTCCGTTCCTTTAAATTGCCTCCCATATATAGCATTTTCCAATTGTTTTAAATTTCTGCCATTCAAAACAATGGTTTTTATCCTCGCCCTTTTTATAACACGACATGCTATGGCATCGATAACAACATTTGCCCCAGCTTTTTTCCATCCTCTGCCTGCTATTTTTTGCAATTCATCGATACCAATCTTTTCAAACATACTCACATTGCTGTGCTTTTTTGGATCCCTATCATATATTCCATCCACATCTGTTGCAATTACAAGCAAATCAGCTTTAACCACGCTCGCAAGTTTGGCCGCCACAGCATCAGTTGAATGCCCAGGCGTTGTCCCGCCCATGATAACTGGCGGCGCCATTTTTGATGCTGCTTCTATGCTGCATGGGACCCTCTTTTTGAAATATGAGGCCAGCAACATGGCGTTTATTCTTGTTACTGCTATTCCAATTCTATCAAGATATCTCTCACTCACCCCAGATTTTCTTGCCATTGAGATATATTCTCTTGCAATTTTTCCTCCTCCCGTAACTATGTAAAGCTCTTCATTACAATTTTTGATGAAGTTTGCCACCTTTTGTATATATTCCTCATTCAAAGG
This sequence comes from Thermoplasmata archaeon, assembly GCA_021163175.1. Lineage (GTDB taxonomy): Archaea > Thermoplasmatota > E2 > UBA202 > JdFR-43 > JAGGXW01. Next base: position 4,473 of record JAGGXG010000069.1, on the reverse strand, counting down.
ATAAAGCAATGAACCGCCCAATGAGACAACAATCTTCATATCCTGCTATTAAAAAATTTTTAATAACATTTTGGTTTTTCCTTCATGAGAAATTATTCTATAAAGAGGGGGCATAAAGCAGATATAAATATGCTACTCGACAAATACTTTGGCGTTAAAGGAGATGTTAATGAAGGCATCGAATTTGTTGTGGATTCAATAGGAAAAATATATATGAAAAAAGAAGGAAACAACCTTATTGTGGATATAACCCCGCCATCAGAGGTGAGAGATGATTACGAGGCAATAAAAAAATGGAATCAATTTTTGTATGAAGCCACTGGAAGAACCGCGAAAGAAAGAAGAAAATTGCTTGAGAAGGAAGCAATGAAATGAAAACAATATTGCTGAGCATACTGGTCATTTTTCTCTGGGGGTTATGGGCTTTTTTATTTAAGATAGGAGTAGAGCAAATAGGAATAAAAGAAGCATTGATATGGAATAACGGAATCGCCATTTTAATAAGCATCCTCATCATATCTTTTTTGATTCCCAATGCATCATTAAAAATACAGAGAGGGGTATTCTATGTAATGGTTGCAACTGCTCTTGGTATAAGTGGTTCGATAATATGGTATATTGCGTTGGAAAAAGAAAAAGCAAGCATAGTTGTTTCTTTTACAGCTTTATATCCCTTAATAACTGTTGTTTTAAGCGTCATATTTTTAAAAGAAAAGCTCTCCCTTGAAAACTGGATTGGAATAATATTTGCTTTAATCGCTGGAATCCTTCTCTCTCTTTAACTTTTCCTCCCATTCCTTTCTCAGCTGTTCAGCAAGCTTTCCATCTTCTATAATCAAGCTTCCGATATAACCGCAATCCTTACAATACCATACGCTCCATGTTTGAGGGAGCAACCATTCAACATTGCTTGAACCGCAAACTGGACAATATTTCATACTTATAAAGCATGCTTTATATATTAATGCTGCATTAAAATTGCTGAAAGGTGATGAAAGGGTCAGAATCTGATGAAAAGATGATGAGATAAAATATAAAATAAAGATGGGAAAAGGGTTGTTATATATTGAATATCCATATCTTTTGCTCATCTATTGCGGCTTTATGGAGTAACACCATGGTTGAGAAAGATATCTCTTATTTTCTTTTCCAAATCTGCATTCCATTTTCCTTCCTTGATTAACACATTTTTTAATCTATTATAAAAATCGTGTATATCTCCCTGATTAGTAGCTGTTTTTTTAATATTCATCGCTTCAACAATAGTTTTGAAAGGAAGGGATACCTGATCAAACTTCTTGCCAGCGGCATCCTTTTCATTGGGTGTATCATCATATAGATCCCAAAGTATTCCAGCAATAGATGCTTCAGCCTCATCTCCCTTATTTGCAGCGCTGGGACAATCATAATCATCAGCGGTTCCCCACTTACCGTCAGGACCTGCCGATTTCATATTTTCTATGTCCGAATCATCTCCTCTCCATTTGGGATCGCTAAAGATAGGGCTATTCCGTTTTGCACATGATGAAAAGTGGGCCCATCCTTCACTCCATGCCATTTTTTTACTAGATTTTTTACAGAAATCATGTGATCCACCTGGTAAAGATTTCTTGTAATTCTTTTTATACATAAAATGGTGATCAAATTCATGTAAGATTACATCATGGCAATAAACATGATCCTTATCTATGTGAATAGATTGATTACTCATACGATAGTACGATCCTCCCTTGCCTATCCAAATATCTTTAGGCATGGGTATCTCTGCACCATGAGTAGTTGCCCCTATTTCTTCAATTATCCATATTTTTGCAGATAAACAGACAATTTGGATATAGATTTTCTTTAATTTTTCGATATTATTTTCTAATTGTTTTTTTATGGTAGCATCTTTTATCTTACCCGTTGCATTTTTTAAATCCTTAATTGATTTTTTTAGCCATTCGGCTGCCAAATCTGTCTTTTCCTTTGCCTGACCTACGCATTTCTTTTCTTCTTTCTCGTTTCCATATTTTTGCCACCAGATAGCATCTTTTAACCAACCTCTGCTCCACTGTAAACACTCGATAGCATTCTTAATTGAGCCAATGGAGAAATTTAATTCCCATGCACCAGGTTGTTCTTTTATCTTCTTTAATATATTTTCTTTTTCTTTTACAATTTTGTCTAATACACTTATTTTCTTATGAATTTCCTGAAATTCTACAGCGAAATTCTTCTCCGCTGTTCCTTTCATATCAAAGAAGAGACCCGTTGAAATCACTCCTAAGTTATCCACTAATTTTACTGAAAAAGTATAGTTTCCAGGATAAACATATTCAACTCTAAATCCAGATATATTTGTTACATTTGGATATGTCCAGAAAGTCCAATATACGTTTGTTATCTCTCCGTCTGGGTCATAACTTCCACTTGCATCAAACACTGTTCTTCCAGTTTCTGGATCATATTCTACAATATCTACAACAATAACCGGAGATCTTTCTACATAAAGCTCTATTTCGTCATAACCAATGTAGCCCTCGCTATTCTCCATTTCGGCTCTTATTTTATAGTAACCGGTTGATAGATCACTGGTATCCCACCACACAAACCATCCTCCCCTATAAATGGCAGCATCAACAACATATCCATAATCTGTATCTATTTCAATCCATTTTTCGCCATCAAAATAGCTGAACCTGCAGTAAGATATATCTGTGGCATTTTCTTCTTCTGTCACGTTTATTCTTACCATTCCTCCAACTGCTTGTTTGTCTATGGGTGAGGTTATAACAGGTCTCGGTATCTTTGTTGTTTCTCCTTTCCAGTTTATGATAAACACTTTTTCTTCATGTTCGCCATAGTTACCTGCATTATCGTATGCAACAATTTTTATTGTATGCAGCCCAAAGTAAGTTCCTCCCCATTTCCATGCATAGGGCTCTACTGTATCTCCAGCTTTTATATTATCATCTATATAAAAATCAACCTTTTTAACACCTGACTCATTATCTATTACATTTACTTCAACTGTTATACCCCCTATTACCACAGGAAATATGAAAGGCATTATCTGCCTATCATTTACGTAAATTCCATTTATTGGTTTTATTTTTTCTATGACTGGGGGAGTAGTATCCACAACGTAATAAATCGTTTCCTCATCACTTCCATTATTTCCAGTGGCATCAGTGGCATATACTTTTATCCTATTCCATCCTTCATGCAACGTTAATTGAATCTCGAAGGGATAATTTGTAGTTGGTTCATCCAGAGGCCAACTGCTTCCTCTTCTGCCACCTTCCCATTCATGAGTATAGCCAAATGAAACAACACCAACATTATCGGTGACATAGCCCCAGGCAGTTATATTTGGTTCTGTAAATGTTGCTCCATCCTCAGGATATTCAATAACAACAACAGGCGGCTCGGTGTCACATATTTCAACTATAATTTCTATTGAAAATGGGAATGTATAGTAGCCGCAATCTTCACCGGCAAGAAAAGTGACAATATACTCACCTACTTGCTCACTGCTAGGAGTCCATCGAAGTGTGCTGGTGACAGAGCCGTAATCGCAATGGCATTCATCAAAAGTTGCACCTTCTGGCAAACTGGGTTCATAAATCCAAAGGCATATAAGCTTCTCGGGTTGCGGCGGCTCCCAGTATGCAGTGACATTGAGGACAAATTCTTCTTCGGCACAGATTCTGAAAGTTTCAGTGGGTGTAGGGACGTATGGCTCCACAATCACTGTTATATCGAAGTATGAATAAGCTTGATAACACTCGTAGCCTACGTAGAAACGAATTACATAGGTGCCAGCCTGACTGATGGCAGGCGTCCATTCCAAAGTAATTGTAACGCTATCAATGCCACAGCTACAACCTTCTGGAATTATGCGGGCGCCCTCGGGCAGGGTGTTAAGATCCACCCAGATACATATGGGCTGACCCTGCGGAGGATCCCAATATGCTGTCACATACAAACACCATGGCAAACCCTCATAAATGTGAAAAACCTGTCCATCAACGATGGTGGCAAAAGCGGTGGAATCGATACTCACATTACTCATATCTGTGGCATAATCAGCCTTTATTCCCGCTTCCATCCATTGGTATATTTTTCTCCTATCCCCATTTTTTATTTTTTCCTGTCCTGCCTCATTGCTTATCGATATACTACTCGCTATAAATAGCAGTATTATTCCTATAGCCAAAGCCCTTTTCATCTTGCCTCCTTTCGACCCCGCCGGGTGGGGTTCCTTTATCATTTCGCCCGGCCCGTTACATTGACAATGTATAACAATTATCAAAGTATTGTTTTTAATAAATTTTTTTAATGTTGTGCAAAAATTTTGCACAATGGTTTGAAACGAGTTTCAGCCATAGGATATTCCTGTGATTTCGTGATATCTTATTTTATCTTGTGAATATTGATAAAATCTGTTTCTAATGGAACATTTTACATTTCAATAGCAAAATTTTTCAT
>JAGGXG010000154.1 GCA_021163175.1 Thermoplasmata archaeon | reverse complement strand
TATGGCTTGTATTCTATTTTTTCATCTATTCTCTCCACTTCAGAATTTTCATCAAAGATTAGCTGCGGAGAACCCCGCCAGCTCCTTACATATGCTCCTTTTATCCTTATTGCATCTCCTTCCTGCAATTCAAAATCCTTCCATGCGGTGAAACGGATGCGAGCTGTTTCATCCTCCATTATGCCCGAATAAACTGTCTTTTTATCGCCTCCCACATCAACCTCTCTTTTTTCAATGCTCGTTATCTTTCCTCTAACCTCAACATTTGAAATGTTGGGGCGAACATCAATCAAATTAAGCCTTTTTGGAGGCATTTTAATTAGCTCGATGTCATAATCAACCTTTTCAATTTCTGTCCATTCGGAAAGGCTTAAGCGAGGCTGTCCCTGCCACTCGCTTGCGGAAGCTTTCTTTATTTTAACAACATCTCCTTTTTGCAATCCAAAATCTTTCCATGCTGTAAATGGAGTTATTCCAGTTTCATCTCCAAGTAAGCCACGATATATTTTCCTTGTTTTTCCTTTAACTTCCACCTCTCTCTCATCCATTGTGAGGATTTTTGCAATCGTTATTATGTTTCTATCTCCCGGCTTTATATCCTTTATTTTCTTTTCTCTTGCCCCTCCCCCATACTTTCTTATTAAAGCATTTTTTGCCTGCTCAATTGGAACACCATAATCGAGAAATTCCTTCAATTTTTTCTCTATAATTTCCCTATCAACATCCACATTACTCAAAATTTCCTCAACAGCTTCTTCAAATTCCATGTTCTCATAAATAAATATGCAAACCTTATAAAATTTTGTGGTGGAATCATGGCTGCCATGGATTTAATGCTGGATCGCCATATAAAACGCGAGCCATTTTTGTTGGCATCTCTTCCTTCATTTTTGATAGTATGAAAGCTTCTCCTATTGTTGTATCATTTTTCAGAATAGCGTCTTCAATCCAATCAAGTTTTGCTTCCTTTCCAGTTTCTCTTGTTGCACCTATAAAAGCAACTGCTCCAGCATGAATGAATGCCAGAGCGATGCTCTCGTTTAATGGCAAGCCGTCAAGGCGTGCCATTAAACAGGCAGCTGTTAAAACAACGCTTGGGTTCATTTCATATTTTTTGACATGGACAACATCAACATTGTTGTAATAGTTCGTATATATGTTTGCGAACATCCAGAACCAGTCCCCATGGCCTTCATATTCAACATAGCCTGCATTGAAAGCATTGTATTTTTCCAAGCTATGCCTGTCATTTCTTGCATCACCATACAATGAAACATCGAAACCAAGCTTTCTAACAACTTTTGAATATGGAATTTGATGGAATATGCCACCAGTCTCACCAAACCCTTCTCCAAATATGAATACGAATCTTTTTGCCCATGATGAAAGAAGCTCATCATAAAAAATGCTTCTCGCTATAAGCAGACTTGCATCTATGTCATCAAAAGCAACTATCCTTCCGATGGCAAGGCTATAATTCAATGAATATGGCGCATCAGATGGAATTCCAAATCCAACTGAGCTATCATTATTGGGTGAGGGAAAATAAAACATTGGTATCATGTTTGTATCGCCAACAATCGCTGCATATTTGGCATGCGTTCCATTCAGAAAATTGGCAAGCTTTTCCACAGTTTCATTGACAATGCTGTTTATGGAAGCATGCAAAAAACGATTGTTCCAGGCGCCGCCCGCCATGCCTGCTGTGTATGCAAAGCTTATGTCCTTTTTTACAGCAAGGACCATGCCGTTGTGACTGCATGCAAGCAGTGGGGCAAGTTTTGATATATGGAGGAGAGGATAGCGAGGGGATGAAAGCTTTTCCATTCCTATTTTGACTTTTATCGCAGCGTTGGTAAATGAGAAGCCATGGGGAATGAAGTATCCGCCTTCTATGCCATTGAATACTCTTACCACAAGTTTGTAGTTGCCAGCATGGTTTAACGAGATTGCATCAAGGTAGCAATATTTTTCGCCACATGCCATGCTATTGGAATATGTAATCAAATTTTCCTGCTCATCATACAAATATGCATATATTATTCCCTGGTTCGAGCTCACATTTATTTTTATGTGTCTTATTCCATCTGGCACTCCTATACTAAAAATTTTTTCATCTTTGCCAACAATATTTATTGGCATCAAAAATATTAACTTTATATTTCTTATATTTGCATTCATTTCATAATGGTTTTTTTCTATGATGGATGGCATGAAAACATCGTTTGGATTCGTTATGGCAATGTATTCAATTTTTTTGATCGATTTTATATAGTCATATATCTGCTCTGGCTTTTTCAAATGTATGCCATCGCCAGCGACATTTCCAATAAAAATAGCTTCTTTAATGCCAAGCTCTTTGAACAATTCCTCAATTTCCTTTGAATTATTTTTATATACCAAGAGAGGAGCATTGAGATAGCATGCTATTGGAGTTGCAATTAAAGACAGGCTATAGTTGTCATATGGAACAACAACAGCTTTGCCTGCTTTTCCATAAAATTGTTTTGCTATTTCAATAGAAACTTCTGCTGCATCTCCAGTAAATTGCTTGCCTCCTTCAATTTTTCCTCCAATTGAAATGAAATCATTCGCTCCATACTTTTTTAAAAAATTTTCATGCCTTTTTATATCATTTTTGAATAACAAAACTGGCACATTTCCGAGATGAAATGAAAGAGGAGTTGCTATCAAAGAATAGAAAGCGTCGCCATCATAAACGAAAATGACGGGCTTTTCATTTCCACTAGCATAAACAAAATTAAAACCTGGAAGAATAACGAGCATGGCAGCCATCAAAGCAAACAATTTCATGATTGTATAAACATGGATGTAAAAATAATTTGCCTCACCTTATCCATGCCACACTTTTACAATTAAAT
>JAGGXG010000022.1 GCA_021163175.1 Thermoplasmata archaeon | reverse complement strand
TAAAAATTTTAATGAAGAATCTATTTCATATACTATGGAGGAGACTCTCCCATAAACCTTCTTTATTATTTCCCTATAGTTATCCTTTCTCTTTGCTTCTCTAACACCATAATTGGTTATTGAAGCGATTCTTTTCCTTGCCCATTCAATGGATGCGAGCTCCATTTTAAGTTTGTCCACTCCAATGAGCAAATTTATCATCTCATAATAAAAAGGGTGCAGATTATCAAGGGTTGGAAAGGCTCTAACATAAACCTTCAGCGTATTTCCTATTATACTTTTCACAGTTTTTATTTTATTTATCGTTTTCTTTTTTTTGTCTCTGTGGCTAATCTTTTTTGCGCTACCGAAAGCTCTGTCTAATAGTTCGTTGGCTCCCATTATTGGAGGTATTTTAAACACAATTGTAAATGCAAAGGGTATTAAAATATGGTGAGCTACGCTGTAAAACAAGATAAAATTTAATTATGGGTTGCCTATTTCCTTTTGATAGAATGAAGGAAGTAGCAGAAGTAAGGGAATTGAAGGAGAATAGATACATTATTATCGATGGAGAACCATGCAAAATTGTAAGCATAACAACATCCAAACCAGGTAAGCATGGAGAAGCAAAAGCGAGAATTGATGCCATTGGCGTGTTCGATGGTCAAAAAAGAAGCGTTGTTTATCCAGTTCGCCATAAAGTGCAGATTCCTGTCATCGATAAAAGAACAGCTCAGGTTGTTGCAATAATGGGTGACAAAGTACAACTTATGGATATGGAAACTTATGAAACATTTGAGATGGAGATTCCGGAAGAGTTCAAAGGAAAAATGAAGGAAGGGGAGGAAATACAGTATATACAGGCAATGGGAAAGAGAAAGATAACAAGAACATGATTTTTGCTGATGCAACTTCTCCATATCATGAGGCAAAATTTGTCATAGCTGGCGTACCATATGAAGATAAAGAAATGTCTTTTAGAAAGGGTACATCGAAGGCCCCAGATTATATAAGGGAACTCTCATACAATTACGAGAGCTATGATATTTTTACAGGCGTTGACCTTACTCTTGCATTTATGCATGATGCTGGAAATTTCAGCATAGAAGATGCAAAAAAATTTGTTGAAAATGCAATAAAGGATGGAAAGGTTCCTATAATAATAGGGGGCGCTCATTCTATAACGCCGCATATTGTGCCTTACAATGAAATAGATGGCGTCGTTATCCTTGATGCACATGCGGACTTCAGAGACGAATATTTGGGGGATAAAAACAGCCATGCGTGTGCTACGAGAAGAATTTTTGAAAAAGTTGGAATGGATGGCGTGATAAGCATTGGAATTCGTTCCATGTCAAAGGAAGAGAAAGAAGAAGCTGAAAAGCTCGGTTTTCGCTATTATACAGCGAGGCAATTCAGTTTGGAGCTGGTTGATGAAATAAAGTATGAAAGGGTTTATTTAAGCATAGATATGGATGTGTTTGATCCATGCTATGCTTCTGGTGTGAGCAACCCAGAGCCTTTCGGGCTTGGCTACGAAGTCTTTGATTTCATTGAAAAAATTGCCCCCAATGTTGTAGCTATGGACATCGTGGAAACATCCCCTCCTTATGATGATGGAAAAACTGGATTGCTCGCTGCCAAAATCTTAACCAACTTCGTCGCCTGGAAATCCTTCATCTGAGTGGATTACCTGAATGGATTCCTTTTTCCAATCACTTCAAGGCTCGCAAGTGCCGCCGTCGCCCCCTCGCCGCATGCTGTGACAATTTGACGGACGCCGCCCGTTATATCGCCTGCTGCATAAACTCGCTTTACGCTTGTTCTCTGCAATCTGTCTACTTTGACATAGCCATGTTCATCGAGCTGGGCGCCCACTTTTTTTGCCAACTCATTGTTGGGCTCTTCTCCAATCGAAACAAAAACTCCTGAAGCCTTTATTTCTTTAATTTCACCAGTTTTAACATTTTTTATTTTAACACCTTTGACCATTTCATCTCCAAATATTTCCTCAACAACGCTATTCCATATGAAATTCACACCCTTTTGCTTCGCTTCATCTTCAAGAATTTTCTCAGCCCTCAGCTCATCTCTTCTATGTATGACTGTAACATTGCATCCTATATCCTTCAAATAAATTGCTTCCGATATCGCTGTATTTCCTCCTCCCACAACAACAACATCTTTTCCAACAAAAAATGGACCATCACATGTTGCACAATATGAAACGCCTCTTCCTCGAAATTCCTCCTCGCCTTTTACCCCAAGCTTGCGATGCTCTGTGCCTGTGCACAGTATTACAGCTCCAACCTTATAGATTCTTTTTGAAGAAATGACATCGATGCCATCATCATAAACCTTCAAATCTTTTACCTCTTCCAAGAAATGCATTTTCGCATATTGGGAAGCGTGCTCTTTCATTCTTTCCATCAGCTCGGGACCCTTTATTTTCTTAAAGCCCGGGTAATTTTCAATCTCATCAGCCTCGCTGGTCAGCCCTCCGCCCATTCCTTTGTCAAATATAACAGCGCTTGCTCCACTCCTCCCAGCATAAATGGCAGCTGAATAACCTGCTGCTCCAGCTCCTATGATGGCGATATCATAATCGTATGGCATGGTCTGGATATGCCTTTGAATATTTAAGTTTTAATGTTCTGTACTTTCATGTTGGCAAAGCTATCAATCTTTCAGTTTCACTTCTTTCTCTTCCTCTCCTTTAAAAACTGCTCTTATTTCATTGCTCGGAATAACATTTATTTTTTTGCACCCTGTTACAATTTTTACTCCAAATGCAATATCTTCATTTCCATATACATCTATCTCCTCAAAATTTTTTGGAGCCATGGCTGCCAATTTTATTCCTGCTTTCACATCATCATTAAAAACCTCTTTTTCTCTCGCAATGTTATATAAATCGAGGAAGATATCTGGCTTTGTATCCCGCAATGTTGGTCGTGCTATTCTCGCATCTTTAATCAAATCCAAATCCAAATCCTGTATGATGTAATCTTCTTTGAAATATTCTGCTCTCGCCATTAAATTGCCCATTGGATCATAAATCTGGCTTCCTCCCCAGAATACAAGATTTTCCTCTTCGCCAACAATATTTGAATAAATTATAAAAGAAGTGTTTTCGATGGCTCTTGCCGGAAAAACCTTCTCAAAGAATTGACGAGAAGTGGAAGGAGAGGCGGATATACATACTATAAAATCTGCCCCCTTCAAAGCCATCGATTTTAAAAGTTCCGGGAAAAAAATATCATAGCATATGCATAATCCTATTTTACCAAATTTTGTTTCGAATACTGATGAATTGTTGCTTTCCTTAAAATAAATTTTTTCTTCAAAAGGTCCAAAATTTGCGAGATAGTTTTTTTTGTATATTCCAATTCCATCTGGTTTGATCAATATGGAAGCATTATAAATTATACCTTTTCTCTTTTCAACTGGCATCCCAAATATTATGCTCGCATTTTTTTGCTTTGCAATTTCTTTCATTTCGTTGATTGATTCCCCGTCCAAACTTTCAGCAAGTTCAAATAACGCATCTTTGCACATGTATCCTGTTAAAGAAAGTTCTCCAAAAACATACAGGTCTGCTTCTTCTTTATCCATGAAGCGAGCCATCTTTTTCAAATTTTTCTTTTTATTGCCCACCTTGGGCTCCATGTTTACTGCCATTACTTTCATCGCAAGAAATAAATTGAAATAAAATATAATCTTTTGCATGCTTGAAATAAATGAAAGAGAAGTTGTTGAAATAGTAACTGAATTTATAAAAGAATATGTTGAAAAGGCTGGTAAGAAAAGAGTCATTATAGGCTTATCTGGGGGGATAGATTCAAGCCTTGTTTTAAAGCTCGCTGTTATGGCTTTGGGAAAGGAAAATGTATATGCAATTTTTTTGCCAGAGACTGCAACACCTTTGACTGATTTTGAAGATTCACGCCAAATGGCTCGACTAACAGGCGTTAACTACACAACCATAGATATTTCTTCAATTGTTCATTCGGTCGTTGGAAAAGATGAGCTGGATAAAGTGGCAATCGGGAATATAAAAGCTCGAATAAGAATGATTTATCTATATAAATATGCGAATATGCTCGACGCCCTTGTATGCGGAACTTCAAACAAAACCGAGCTGATGCTTGGATATTTCACAAAATATGGCGACGGCGGCGCCGACTTCATGCCCATCGGCGATTTGTATAAAACGCAGGTTTATATGGTGGCGAGCCATCTGGAGATACCGGAGAAGATAATTAAAAAGCCTCCTACAGCCGGATTGTGGAAAGGGCAAACAGATGAGCAGGAACTTGGTTTGCCGTATGAGAAAATAGATGCTATACTGTATGGAATAGAGAGGAAGCGTAGCATGGAGGAAATATGCAGCATTGCTGGCGTTGAAATTGAAGAGGTTAGGAGAATATATGAGATGGTGAAGAAGAATGAGCACAAAAGGAGGTTTGCAATAGTTCCAAAAATTGGGTTTAAAACAATCGGAATAGACTGGCGATTTCCATTGCAGATGAAATGATTTTATGAGCCATTTATTTGAAGATAGTGGAATTGGGAATCAATCAGCTTACATATTTAAATATCCATTCTCTGTAGTCTTCGTTATCACTATCCACCCATACATTGGCGGCGTTGATCTCATTTTTTCCATCATTATCAAAATCTCCAATGCATGTTACAGCAAGTGCTCCATGCGTGGCATTGATTAAATATTCTTCGTTATAGCCGCTACCATTCCACTGCAGCACATGAACATAATTCGTTCCAACCGCCACTTCAGGCATTGCATCATCATCAACATTTCCGACATCTATTGCTTCTATAGTTGAATCCTCGCCATTCCATATTTTGTCATATATTTTTTCATAGCTCCCATTATTCCACCTGTATATGCATAAACGGGGATAATCGAATGTAACATGTATTTCTTTTATGCCATCGTTATTGCTATCTTTTGCAACACATCCGAATATTTGATGCCCGGAAAATTTATCTATGAGAATGTCATTGAATCCATTTCCATTCCATTTTAATATTCTCAAATTGCTGCCGTCTCCCACTATAACTTCATTCTTTCCATCGTTATCAACATCAGCAATCCATGGAAAATATATGTCTCCATGTCCCCACCAGCTTGCCTTTTCAACAAATCTGCTCCCATCCCATGTCAAAACGAGTAATGAAGGAGCATTTCTATAGCCACCAGTAACAACGAACTCATTTTTTCCATCGTTATCAGCATCGCCAATTATGCAATCAAGCGTCGTACCATCTTCATCTTTTCCAATTATGATGTATCTTCCCATTAGTTTATATGCATGGCCATTCCATTTGAATGCTGAGACATGACGACCCCATGCTATGCCAATTTCATTTTTTCCATCGTTATCAACATCGCCTATCGCAAAGCCTGTTGCAGAGCCAAAAGGCTGCCGCATGCGGAACCAGTTATCGCCAATATGAACCCATACTCCGTAACCAATTCCAAAAACTGGATCGATTATTTTTGCTTCCTCGTAATAGCTATTGCCATTCCATTTCATTACTCGCAATATTGGATCTCGTCCTCCAATAAGCAACTCGTTCATGCTATCGTTATCAGCATCTCCAACAGGCTGTGGGCCTTCATAACGAGCAGACCACCACCATAGCTTTCCATAGCTCTTTTCCCATTGAATTTCAAAATGTCCTGCAGATGCAATTTCTCTGCTTGCTTCATTGCTCTTTTCAACATGTATTGTCTGAAAAGAGGCTGAAGATGTAAAAGCAAGAATAGCCACCATGATGATTATTATCCTCTTCATGATGGTTTAATGCAAAGTGCTATTTAAATTTAATTTTGCCATGATGTGTTACTTTTCTCTACGCATCCCAATCAAACCTTGTCACATCTAGATCTCCAGCATAGAAATCAAAAATTAAAAAGAAGAGAGAATAGAGAGAAGAGTATTCTATTCTTCCCTCCATTTCACGATCTTCAAATCCCCAAGATAGCCATCATAGAACTGTGGATTCTGGTCAGCTTGACCACCGGATAGCTCTTTAATAGTTCTTTTGACCCACTTGTATGCATATTCATAAGCCTCCTCCGCAGATATCCAGCCATCATTGTTTCCTCCATACTCTGAGCTTGTATCAGGATCTGTTCTTGCAAACACTCCATCTTTTCTTCCTACTATAGGATCTGGTGGCGGAAAACCTCTCTTGGAACTCCATATACCTGTTTCATCTGCCAGAAAATAAAATAGTATTCCGTTATATCCGTGTACACCCATACTGTAGGCGGATTCATCAGCTCTGCACGATGTAATTATTACTCTCTTTGACTTCGCCATAATAGTTGTGGCTATACCAGATCCGCAACTGTCTACTACGATAAGTAACCCTTTGCATGCAAAGTTGTCAAGCCATTTGTCAACCTGTCGATAATTGACGTAATTACCATGAGAAGACCACCCCACGATACATATGTCATCCATATCTTCATTTTCTTTCATTCGCATGATTGCTTCTTCAAATTTCGATTTAGATTCATCGCTGTATATAGTCCATATATGGCTTGGATCCCATCCATGGTTGATAAGAACATTTTTCATATCCGTTATATCACCATTGGCACAAACCTCAAGGTAGTTGTTTGCTGGCCCAGCCATTAACACGGCCCATCTCTCTTCAATTCCATCTGGTTCGT
>JAGGXG010000141.1 GCA_021163175.1 Thermoplasmata archaeon | reverse complement strand
TCTGAATGCTTTTTACTTCATATTTTCTCTTTTCCAAAATCAATTCTTCTATATCATCCATTATTTTTTTAACAACACTTGCTCCTTCCATTATTCCAACGATTATTGGTGTGCCCCCTATTATTTTATATTGAACCCTTGGATATGTATACAAGGTTTCTTTTCCAATATGGTGATGCAACAAAATTTCATCTGGAAATTTATTGCCAATGTATCCACGCAATTTTGATGCATCTTCTTTAACCGGCTTATCTGTTTTTAATACAGCAACAACTATTGGAATTTTCATAATTTTGGAAATTCCGCCCTTTTCATTTTCTTCTTTAAATCTTTTATAACCTTTGAAGCCATCTCTATAACCTTTTCATATAATTTTTCGGCATCTTCCTTGGATATTGGCGTAGTTCCATGAGCCAAAATTGAATCATTTCTTTTCTTAAGCAAATTATTCAATTCCTTATCCTCCTTCATATTGCCTAATTCATCTCCTAAATCTCTTAGTAATTCATAATCTTGTTGCAAAGCCAACTTTACTATTCCTTTTTCAGCCCTTTTTTCATATTTTTCAACCAATTTTTCTTCCATACCTAAATCGATCTTCAATTTCCAAGTATCAACATTAGATGCATCTATTCCATATTCTTTTTTTAACCTGTATTGTGCAATCATTTCTATACAACGATACAACCTTGCTACTGCATCATCATATTTTCCTTCCTCAATTCTACGCATTGCATTATTCAACAAATCTGCAATCAAAAATTCCTCCACAATTTCATCATTTTCTTTTTTGCTATTCAACATACCAAGAAATTTCTTATTTTGAGCAATATCGACTCCATCACTTTTAATATTTTTCAATATTTCCCATGCTTTGTGATGATTAAATTTATCCCACAATGAATATGCTTCCACTATTTTTTGATATGTTTCAAGTTTTTCTACAACCTCCTTTTCACTCGTTGCTTTTTTTAGTGTGCTTATTGCCTCCAAACACGCATCATACTGATAATTATTAAACAATCTTTTAATTAAATCTTCTTGAACATCAATAAAGAATTCTGTAGGGAATATCTCAATTGCTTTTTCTTTGCCTTTTACTACAGTCCCTCCTTCTCTTTTGCCTGAGATATATTTTAAATTAACCAACTCTTTGTTTGCAGCTAACGCTGCTCCCGCGCTCATTGCTTTTGTGCCCGATGTGAAATCAACTGTAACTTCATATCCTTTGTTTTTCAAGTCTTCTATAATTTTTTTTATTTTTTTATAAGCTTCTTCTATATCATCTTTCTCTTCATTGTCTAAGAGGACAAAGCGATGGCTGGGTAATTTCCCCATATAATCTTTTAGCTTAGGAATAGTGGCATTTTTACTTTCTTTTGTAACAACAAAATATACTATATTCGGGGAAGAACCCTTGATTGAGTAGTAGATTGCATGTGCCAGGCTATCTGTCACACTTTCTTTGTTCTCTCCGACTCCTACTCCAACAGTTATTATTAAAGCTTTCTTCATTTTATCTCCTCCAACTTTATCCATCCCAATGGATATCTCGCCATATCATCCTCAAAAACAATTTTTCTTGTTTTTGGAAATGGCTTAACAAAATACGGCATGTTTCTCCGCCTTCCAAGACTATAAATTTTCCTTAATCGCTCCAACGCATCTTCTTCCAATAATCTTCCTATCGCCATTCCGTGCCAGCCTGTGCCCCACGCCAGCCTCAACAATATTCCTTTATCTGCTTCGTCATACAACTCTTCATACAAATCAATTATTTGATTTAGCCTTCCATCGTTATATTTCGTAAAAAAATTCATTTCATATTCTATTAAATCTTTTGCATATTCGTTGCATATTTTTCCAAATTCGTAAAGATAGTTTAACATCTTTTCATTAAGTCCTAACTCTTCTTTTTCCTCCATCAAAAAATTATCGATTTTTATGCTGGTATACGCAATCGTTCCTTTCCTCAACGCTTCTATGATGATGTTAAATCCTTTATACCCGTAACCGATTTTCCTGGTAGATAAAATTCTCACATTTTCTATTCTCAGGTTATTCAAATCAATTCTTTCTGTATCAGATACATGAAAAGCTCTCATTAAATCATGATTTGGGTCTTTTCCAAAAATCATTTTTCTATTTTGCTCCCTGCCCATTTTTTATCAGGTTTTCTTTCCTTTCTATTCCATATTTTATTAACATATTCCTCAAATTCAAAATATAATTCTTCATCATTTTTCAGTGCATACCACATTATAGCTGTTCTTATTGCTCCTTTTATAGAAGAGCCGGGAATATAGGGTTTTCCTCCTGTTTTAATAAACTCCAAAATTTCTGATTTTTTACTCATTATATGATCTAATGCATCCTTGCTTATATCCAATGAATACATCACATGCCTCTTTGCTATATTGCCATATTTATCGCCAAGATAAAAAGAGTTCAGTCGTGTATCCTCAATAAATCCATTTACATTGAATTCTTTGTCTCTAAATAGCTCATCCATATCTATCCTGTTGAATTTGTTATCCATCACATATTCCATTGGAGATATTTTTTCTCCACTTCCAATATGAATTGGAGACAATGTCTCTATCTTGTATTTCATGCACCACCTCCAAAATAAAGTGGCATTCCATATCCATATCTATAAACATGATGATATTCTTCTGATGTTCCAATTTCCGTTATTCTTCCATAGAATGCTTCATCTCCTTCAAAAGTAGAGCCTTCTTTTATCATTCTCACAAATTTCTTTCTTTCTCCTTTTTTATCTGGAGAGTAGACCCATCCCCCTCTGTTAACAATTTCATACCATCCTTTCTTAACCATCTCTATCTCATTTTCCTTTGGCAGATAAAGAGATAAATTCATAAATTTGCCTTCCTTAATGCTCCATTCAAAATTGTTGAATTCCGCTTCAAACAATCCTTTTCCATAACTTCTATCTCCTCCTATTCCTTCATCTCCAAGCAATCTTATTGCTGCTTCTATCTTATTTCTGATTCCATTCTCCATGAATTTTATTAGAAAATGCAATCCACATTTATCACAGTATTCGACTTCTCCAAAATAGTATATGTTTGAAGCATTTGTTTTTCTGTCTATGACCACTCTTGCCACTTCTTTCTCTTTCCATATACTGGCATTTTTTATCTTCTCGCTTTCTTTTCCTGTCACCAAAATTTTCCCCTGAACCATGTTTTCTTCTTTAAGTTCTTCCTTGAATCTATTTTTGGATATGCCCTTAATTATCTCTTCAGATACAAACTCAATTTTTTTGGACTTTTTAAACAATTTCTCATCCTTTACATAATCTGAAAAATTAATGAATTTGGGCATTGGAAAAAATACAATGTCATCAATGTATGGAAATGCTGAGGAAATTAAAAACGAAGGCTGTTCATTTTTAAATTTTTCTAACAAGCTTTCTGTTTCATCCTTTCCATATAATAAGCGGTATGCATTGCATATGCCACTAAATATTGTGTCTGAATGAATGTAATGCATTGTTTTTTCTAAACTCCCTTCTTTTATTCCTATATGAAATGATGCTTTCGGCTTTATCTTGCATTGCAGATATTCCATCTCAACCACTTATCTGGGTTTTTATTTCTTCAAAATCATTTAATAAATCTTTCAGTGTTTTGTCTTTCATTTCGTATATAATTTTCTCGTTTAATTTCCCGCTTTCATAATCTTTAATTGAATTCCAGTATATCTTCACATCCTTAAATTCCACTTTTCCATATCCCCTACTTCCGGAGGAACCAAGATAATCGTCTTCCAGCAACCTCATCGTTTTAAACACATGCCTCAAATTTTCTTTATCTTTCTCATCAAACACATTGTAAATCATTTCAAATTCAAATTGCGCGCCAGCCGGCACCCTTTCGTTTTGTCTTGGATTTGCAGCCGATGTTATTCTATCTATGGAATTTTCAAATTTTACTTCTGTATATTCCAAGTCCAGATTTTTTCTCATCTCCTCTGTTATACTCTTTTCTATAAGCACAGCATCCCTGACAATGAGACGAGTGGGAGAGGTTGTGGTTATTTCTATCTTTTCTCCAGTTACTTTTTCTTGGTATCCATTGGTTCTGCCAAAAATGTTGCAGACCGCACAATCAGGGTCATTGCACATGTGGATGCTTACTCTATTTTTTACTAGCCATACTCTTTTATCCTCGCTTGCTAATCCTTCTGCTTTTTCTAACAAACTCCTCATCTTCCCTTTCAATGAAGAGCCTGGAATGTATGGCTTTCCTTCTGCATCTTTTATAACTGGATTGTCAACACCTCCGATATCGAGCCCAACAGTAGAGCCACCTATTCTCAACCCAGTTTTTGCTTCAATTAACCCCTTTATAACCACCTTACCCAACAATTTTATTTCTTCCATTTTTATCACCTTATTCTCCACCATAATATTTATGATATGCCAGTATTGCTTCAAAAAAATTCTGGAAATTTTTAAAAGATTCATCATCTTTTATTTGCCTCACACAAGCATCTATTATTTCCTGTAAATCTTTAACACCTTTTGATCTTTTTCCATGCCTTCCAGCTACATATGCTAACTTTGGCCTCAATAATAGCAGTTCTGCTTTGTTTTTTTCATAACTTTCCAATTTTTTGACATCGCTAAATATTTTTCTTATTTGGGATGTGGTAAGTCCATTATTCTTTAAATGTTTTCCTAATTTATTTGCGTCTTCCACAAGTTTTTCCATATTGCCTGCCAAAATATCGGGTACATCCCTTTTTACATTCTCCACAATATTTTCATCCATTTTTATCACCTCTTATTAAATATTCCACCCATTTTATAACAATGGGAGCGTAATCTATATTATCAATCATTAATTGTTTGATTTTTTCTTTACTTCCATTTGCTTTCATTCTTGCTATGGTATAAGCCAGCATCCATCTCCATTTTCCATATCTGTTATCATATTTTGCTAATGCAGTGTTTCGTACTTTCTTTTTAGCAATCTGATAGACTTTATATATTGAATAGAACTTATGCAAACTACCCCTTGGTGCCTTTTCCATAAATTTTAGCAATTCGTCTTTAAATTCCTTCAATTCAGGATATTTGTTCCATTTTATCGGCATGCCTAAAAATGCAATGGAATCCTTTTCTTTTTCAATCTTTGCCTCAATACCTATTTCTTCGTAATATCTTTTAATGCCCTTTGCCTTTTCCAATTCTTCGCCTGCTGCCCCCGCTATCCTGTGGATTGGATATTTTTCTGATGGGGCTATAGATATGCCTATAGAGAGAGTTATATCTGGATTATGGGCTGTGTATTCCTTAAAGTTTCCATATATTTTATTTGCTAGTTCGGGCAGTATATTCCAAGAGCCAATAATAAAGAAATCATCCCCTCCTGCATATACTCCATATATTTTGCCTTGATATTCTTTGCATATTTCATTTATGTAATAATCAAAAAAGAATGACATGAGAGAGCTTAATGTTGATATTCTTGATATGCTTCTATCCTTTTTATCTAGTCCTCTACTAAATATTTGTCCCAAATTATCTACATCTCCTCTTAGCACCCCCCATTTTTTAATACCATCTGCTCCTTTAGCTAAATCACTTAGCTCCATTAGTGGTGTTTGGAACAAGAATTTAAAGCCATAAGCAAAATTTCCACCATTTCTTAAAATAAAATCTCCTTTATTCAATGTGTAAATTATTCCTTTATTGCAAGCCACATCATTTGTATCTTCTACTATGATATATTTGATTCCAAATTTTGAAATATTCCATTCCCAAGTCCCTTCCTTTTCTTCTCCATCTGGCTTGCATTCTACTATATACCTTGCTTTTATCCTCTCCTTTCCTGCTATTCTTTCTGTGAGTTCCTCAAAACTCTTGCATAATCTACATTTTTTAATATCTTCCTCTTCTATCAATTCATATTTCGAGGGCAAGCCACAAACTTGGCACACATTATTTGAATCAATATTCGGAGTGAAAAATTCTGCATTCAAAATGCTTGAAAATTTCTTTTTCTTTTTTTCTCCCAGTTTATTTGATAACTCTCTCCATTTTTCTCCTATATTCTTTTCAACAAAATCTTTTGCACTCAACTCAACTTTATCAATTGCAACATATAACTCACCATTATGGATTTCTATCATTATATTTTCCAGCTCTTTATTTATCCTCTCTATATCTACTTCCAAAGGTGCAAGAATATAAAAATGCCCTCCCGCAGAATAAACAAGATTTGCAATAGAAAGATCTAATTTTTTGAGTATGTATTTTGCTATTGCTTCCGATAACAATTGCAGATAAAATGACCTTCCTTTCAATCCCTTAGCTGCTCCTTTAGCTGCTATTGAATAAATGAATTTTTGTATTCCAGATACATCGCCCCCAATGAGAATAAATCTTTTTTTGTTTAACAACTCATTTTCATAATCTGTTAACTCTTCTTTTTTATTTAATGCTATGAGTATATCTTTAAGTTCCTCCTCACCAGTGCCATTTTTGTAAATACATTCTGCTATGGCACAAGTCATTCTTGAATGGTCAAAGAGAGAAATATCAGGTTTACTCTGCCACACTGCCGAGGGAACAAAAGATGTATACTTCCTAAGAAGATAATAGAGCGTTATGAAATATGAATCTTTGTCCTCGAAATTTGTATCTTTTAATTTTTCTATTTCGTTCACAAATTTCTCCCAAAGTTCATTATAAGATTTTGTTACTTCTTGAATCTCTTCTTTTACTTTAGGGAATATATTTGTACCAAACAACGATTGGATATCATAATATTTTCTATGTGGTGCTGCACCATTTAAGAATATATTTGAAAAAATAGATTCCATTGGAGTAACTTTTCTTTTTCCTTTCTCCTCTTCCTCCTCCAAATCTTTTCTCTCACTTGATGCCAACCAATCAGCAAGAACCAATATCTTGAGAGGGTAATAACCTTCGCTAAGATATTGTTTTCCGTCGTGATGCCCTCCTATGAAAGACAATCCTTCTCTTATTTCATCAGGTAGATACTGTTGCACAAATTTTGCACTCAATTCCTCATGTTTTCCTTTGCCTCCCGCCCCCTGCCAAAATTTTCCAATATCATGCAAAAGAGAAACAAAACGCAATTTCATGATTTCATCATTTTCACTCATTGCATTCAAAAAAATATGTATAAATGGCTTATAAACTTATCTATCTGATATGATGAGAGTGGTCATTTCCGCAAGGGTTTGCATCACCTCATTTTCTTTTTTTCTTCGAGTGCTGCTTTCACCAGCCCATAGAACAATGGAGCTGGCTTTAAAGGACGTGATTTGAACTCAGGATGAAACTGAGAGGCAATGAAGTATGGATGAGATGGCAATTCGAGAATTTCCATTCTTATTTTATCCTTTGCTACTCCAGAGAAAACCAGTCCGTGTTTCTCAAGCTTATCAACATATTCGGGGTTAACCTCATAGCGGTGGCGGTGCCTTTCCATTATTTCTTTCCTCTTATAAAGCTTGAATGCAAGGGTTCCTTCTTTTATAACTATTGGTTGCGCTCCAAGTCGCATTGTTCCGCCGAGCTCATCAACATCATACTGCTCTGGAAGGATCGTAACAATTGGATGCTCCACATCTGGCTCAATTTCTGTTGTATGGCATCGTAGCCCAAGGACGTGGCGACCATACTCAACGACGGCAAGCTGGAAACCGAAGCATATTCCCAGAAATGGCTTCTTTGCCTCTCTAGCAAATTTTATCGCTGCTATCTTTCCTTCTGCCCCCCTGCTGCCAAAACCGCCTGGCACAAGGATGGCGTCAACGCTTTCAAGAATTTTTGTGCCCTCGCTTTCAATATCCTCTGCTTCAACCCATACAACTCTCACTTTGGTATCGAGTTCTGCCCCAGCGTGGCGGAATGCTTCAAGTATGCTGAGATAGGAATCGCCAAGAGCAGTGTATTTTCCAACTAAAGCAATGCTGACTCCATTTTTAGCATTTTTGAGGCGGGAAACAAAATTTTCCCATTCATCCATTTTTCCATCTCTTTTTTCCAAGCCCAGGCGGCGTAATATAAAATCGGGCAATCCCTGCTTTTTTAATACCAGAGGAAGCTCATATATGCATTCAACATCTGGCGATGAGAAAACAGCATCCACTGGAACATTGCAGAATAGCGAGATTTTTTCTTTTGTCTCCTTCTTCAATGGTTCCCTGCATCTTCCAACTATTGCATCCGGATCTATACCAATGGCTCTCAGTTCTTTTACGCTGTGCTGCGTTGGCTTCGTTTTTTGCTCTCCAACAACGCTTACAATTGGAACAAGGGTTGTATGAATGAAAACAACATTTTCATGTCCTTCTTCGAGATGCAACTGGCGAACAGCCTCAAGGAATGGCATCGATTCTATATCGCCAACTGTTCCTCCTATCTCTATAACGCACACATCTGCATTGCTTTTTGCAGCGACTCTTCTAATCCATTCTTTTATCTCATTGGTTATATGTGGAACAATTTGAACAGTTTTACCAAGATAGTCGCCACGCCTTTCTTTTTCAATGACATTTTTGTAAACCTTGCCAGTCGTAATGTTGTTGTCGCGGTGCAAATTTATATCCAAGAAGCGTTCATAGTTGCCTAAATCCAGATCAACTTCTCCTCCATCTTCCAGAACAAAAACTTCTCCATGCTGAAAAGGATTCATGGTGCCAGCATCACAATTTAGATAGGGATCTATCTTTATTGCAGTTACCTTATAGCCATTGCTTTTTAAAAGCAGACCAATTGATGAAGCAACAACTCCCTTCCCCAAACCAGATAAAACACCGCCTGTAACAACAATATATTTTGGCATAAAGTATAATAGAAAAGAGAATAAAAAATTTATTGTGTGCCAAATGGTTTAAAAGACCAAGGGAAGAAATATATTTTTCCTCCCGATGGAAATATTCCATCACCTAACAGCCCAAATGTTATTGGACCAAATATGGTTCCCCAGTAATTGTTGCGGGCATCCACAATGCTGTTGTTTGTCGCAACAACACCTTTTCCGTTGTTGCCGATAATATTGTTGTAATTTATTTTGATATTTTCTTTGCTTCCATTTACATATACACCAATTTCATTGTTCGTAATGTTATTAAAATATACCTCAATGCTGGATGATTGTTGTAATATCTGCATTCCAAATACATTGTTTTCCATGATGCAATTCTCTACCTTTACATTCGACGAACCATACCTTATTCTGATTCCATCCCCATTTTGATAAACATGGCAATTCTTTATTTCAACATTTTTTCCATGATAAACAAAAACTCCGTTATAATAATTGTTTGAGGAACTGCAATTTTTTATGGCAATCTCATTACATTCCCAGCCAACAACGAATCCTGCCTCACAATTCTCTGCAAAGCAATTTTCGATTGTGTTGGAATCAGAATCATATAGGTATAATGCAGTCCATCCTGCATTTGAGAAGGTACAATTCTTCACTTTATTGTAATTAGATGAAACTGTAATCAATAAATCATGTCTTTGATTGTTTGAAAATACACAATCACTTATCTCGTTATGATGAGATTGAAAAACAACCATTCCATGTGAAGATAAAATTATTTTACAATCATGTATTTTACAATAATTCGAATTTGTTATATATATTCCAGCATTTTCCGCTTTTAATTTACTGTTCTTTATGGTAAAGCCTGATATTTTAACATTGTTTGCGTATTCTATCGAAATAGTATTCCAATTATGATTGCCATCAATGATGGTGGAGTCTTTATCTTCTCCTTTAATGGTCAATGTTTTGGATGAAATGTTTATGTTTTCATAATACACGCCAGAGTAAACAAAAATTGTGTCTCCTGACACTGCATCGTTGATGGCATCCTGTATACTGCTATAATTGTTTGGGCCATCTCCACCAACATATAGAGTTCTTCCACCTAAAGCAAGATTTCCTGATGGAATTGTATAATTTGTTGCAACACTATAACCCAACATGAAAAACACGAAAACACCCACCCCAAATTTTTTAACTTTCATAAGTCAATAATAATTCAATATTTAAAAAATTATCTACACAGTACACAGTATTTCATGTGTAGTTACATTTATTTTTATGCCATCTCCTATAGCTTTTTCAATATATCCTCTGCAACTTTTTTGCCTGAGAGCAGCATTCCTCCAAAAATTGGACCCATTCTTGGGGCGCCTGCATATGCTATGGCTGCCATCCCTGCAACATACAGGCCTGGATATATCTCCTTAGTATGCTCGATGCTTGCTTTTTCTCCCATCTCAGCCCACATAGCTTTTTCTCCCTGCATTTTTTTTGCCCCAAGTTTTTCAATTTTCCTTACAACATAGCATTCATGCCCTGTGGCATCGACAACAAACTTTGCCTCTATTGACAGCGGGTCAACAAGCAGACCAAGTTGCAAAGCTGCAGTCCAGTTTATGACAACGCCTGCCACCCTATCATTTTTCACAATAATGTCCTCCACAGTTGTCCCATTGTAAAGCAAAGCTCCAGCATCTATGGCAGCAGATATAAGCTTCGAGGTCGCCTCTATGGCATTCGCAATGTAATAGCCATTCTTTTGCCTGCATTTCACACCAATTTCCTCAAGCAACTCCCTGCCTTCTTTCAAAACAATCACGGGGTAAAGCATGCCGCCGCCCCACATGCCGCCGCCTGGCGCCACCCTGCTCTCAAATATTGCCACTTTTTTCCCATGGGATGCAAGGATTCTCGCTGCCGTTAAACCGCTGGGTCCTGCGCCGACTATGGCAACATCTATTTCAATGTTTGAAAGGATGCTGTCAAAATATTCGCTGACTATGAGCTTTGTTATCTCCTTTTCCTTAATCATGAATGGCTAATGCAAAGATGCTTATTATTTTTTCCTCATTGAAAATAGCGATGGCAAATAAATGAAATAAGTTCCTTCCTTTTCAACTATTATTCCACCCTCCATGAGCCTTTCAAGATTTATCTCGTATTCGCCCACATCTTCCACTTTTATGCTTTCAACCCTCTCCTTTTGCTTTTTAGCCTCCTCTATAGCCTTCTGTCTCCTCTCTTCAATTTCTTTTATTATCTCTTCAAATGTTTTTCCTTCAAAGCTTATCTCTTCTTTTTCTATTTTCTTAAGAATTTTTTTCCTTGTTCTTTCTGGCAATGGTTTCCGTGTATACAAAAAAATTCTTCCTCCACATTTTGGGCATCCTTCCAGAACATATTTGGAGCCGTCCTCGTATATCTCACCACATTTTAAACATTGATGGGGCATTTTTTCACTTTATTACAGCCTTTATTATGTCCTTATCCTTATATATCGTTTTAATTTTGTCAGCTGGTCCTATTATCGTGAGGCGAACTTTTTTCCTTCCAAATATTTTTTCCAAAAGCGTGGGTTTTTCATTCACATAGCTTTCCATCTCTATCCCAGCGAACTTTTCATTTATTTTTTTCATCGTCATTTCGATGAGTTTTGCTTGCTCCTCTGCGGTAAGTCCTCTTTCCAGAACCAGTATCTGTCCTTTTTTAACTTCGTTCAGGATAAAATCAAGCTTTTCCTCACTATCCAGTCCCTCGAGCTTTGCCTTCGATATAAAATTAACGCTCGCCATTTTATCTCCTCTTAAATTTCCTCAGCATCGCCTTATAAAGTAAATCTATATTTGCGCCTGTCAAAGCAGATATTGGAATTACCTCATGCTGTGGAAAAGCTGATTTTAGTGTTGCAGGCGTGGAGCCATCCAGATCAATTTTATTTGCAGCTATGATAACAGGCAATTCTCTTGCCTCGAGATTGCCAAGTATCGTTATATTTACCTGCGTAAAAGGATTTTTTGTGCTATCCATAAGCAAAATCACACCATCTATATTATCAAGCCACTTTATGGCTTCTATAACTCCTTCTGTAGCTTCTTTAGCCCTTCTCTTTGCCTCCTCCTCATCCAGCCCATATTCCATAAATTCATGGAAATCAACTTTTGTTGCTATTCCAGGAGTATCGACAATATCTATCCTCAAACTTGACTTTCCATCTTTTACAACAATGCCTCCTTTTTTCTGCACCTTTCTTGTCTCATGTGGTATTTCAGACACTTCTCCAACAAAGCCACCACTCCAATCCTGAGCAATCCTATTTGCAAGCGTTGTTTTGCCTGCATTGGGAGGACCATATATACCTATCCTTACATGCCTCTTACCAAAAATATTTTTTAACCAATCTGATAGTCTACCAAATATTCCCATCTCGTTAATACATTGAATCCATTTATATAAGCTTTATCAAAAAGTTCCGCCATTAAAAAATAAAAAATTAAGGAGGGAGAAGTTGCAGACTTGGGTCGCCAAGCAACACCCATTGCTCTATGGTTTTCAAATCGCCAGGATCCCATCCTTCATGAACATCTGGTAACACAAATTCATGAAAGTGTGTTATGTAATTTGTTATTGCCATCTCATATACATTTCCTAAAACAGGGAGAGCTTCTCCCTTTGCATAAACCCTGAAGAACTCGCTTGTTATCCAGTTATCTACGCCTCCAACAACGCACCATTCTCCGAGATTTCCATATCCATACCCTGTGTTTCCTATGCTCGCTATCGCTCCCTTATCCGGCAACTTTACCATATACCAGCTGAAACATTCTGGAACAGGATAGCCGTATGTATTCATGTAATGCTTGTTGAACCAGTCTATGGCGGTCATTACAATACTTACATTGAACTGACTGTTGTGGCATCCGCCTATGACACAAACGAAAGGCTTTCCTTCATTTGATAGAGCATCCATTGGGAAATGCGGTGCGCCCTCGAGATCGCTAACGGACAATCCTATTATTTCCGCATGCTGCCTGTTTCCAGGTATGCCAGGATAATGATTTGCCCATACTCCTGGCGAGCCATGTCCAGAGAAGAACACAAATCCTGCACCCTTACTCAAAGCATCGACAACATCCTGCTTTCCTGTGAAATTGCCGTTGGCTGTCGAAAGAAACACTTTTTCAAAGGAATTCGGCATGTAATAGAAGGCGCCGCCCCTGCCATGCAGCAGCCTGGCGCCAACCGTCCAATCGCCTTCTGCAATCTGGATTGTGTTGTTGCGCCATGCCTGGAAAACAATGTTGCCATCGCTATCTGTTATCCATACATGTATGTTTGTGTAATCCCCATAAAGCTTCGGATCATATGATTTTCCTCTTATATGGAGTATGCCATTCTTATACTCAACATCAGCCCAGTGTAGATATGAGTTCAGATAAGCTTCTCTTTCCGATGGAGAGTATTCGTAATCATCTTTTCCCAAAACATCACCATTTGATACAGAAACAATTTTGGCTATTGGAGGTGCTGGATATCCATTTTGTAACTCCGCTATTTTATAATCGTCATGGTTGAAGGTTAGCTTTGTCTTTGCATTATGGTCGATGGTAACATGAGTTACATCTATTG
>JAGGXG010000030.1 GCA_021163175.1 Thermoplasmata archaeon | reverse complement strand
TGGCAAAAATATGCAATGGTATCGATAGAAACATTCTCGTTTTCTTCCCTTCATATAACATTCTGGATAGATTCCTTGAAAGAAATTTTGAAATAAAAAGGAAAAAATATGTCGAGAAGAAAAACGAAAAACAGGAAAAGTTGATGAAGAAGATAGAGGAATTTAGAAAGGATGGGGGCATATTTCTTTCTGTAATAGGAGGTCGGCTATCCGAAGGAATGGATTTTCCATCAGAGCAGGCAGAGCTTGTCATCATAGTTGGCATTCCATATCCGCCGCCATCCGCCAAGTTGCTTGCATTGCAAAAATATTATGATGATAAGATGGGCGCAGGCAAAGGCTGGAAATATGTTGTGGAAGCCAGGGCGACGAGGCGCATGGCGCAGGCAATAGGGCGCCTTATAAGGAGTGAGCATGACAAAGGCATGGCGATAATTTTGGATGCAAGGGCAAATCGCTTTAGAAGATATATTGAGATGGAGGAATGCAGGGATGCTTTGGAAGAAGCAAGAAAATTTTTTAAATAGGTATTTTTTTTCCAGCTTCGTTTCTCTTCCATTTTCCAAAGTCGGGCATCTTTGAAAGTGTTGCAAAATCAAAAACGGGGCCATCTTTGCATACCCTGTAGCCATTGATTGTGCAGCTATCGCATATGCCTATTCCGCATTTCATATATCTTTCCAGACTTGCCTGCATATCTATTCCATTTTCTTTGCATATGTCAAAGACTTTTTTCATCATTATTTCTGGGCCACAGGTGTAAACAATATTGAAATCTTCTTTTTTTAGCAATTCTTTCATCAAATCTGTTGCAAATCCTTTGAAGCCATGGCTTCCATCATCTGTTGCAACATTCAGCTTTGCAATCTCTTTTATTTCATCTTCAAACAAAAGCATGCTTTTTGTTCTCGCCGCAAGTATAACATGCTTTTCTCCATCATATTTTTTAATTAAAGGAAGTAATGCCGCTATTCCAATTCCTCCTGCAACAAACAAAGCTTTTTTTCCTTTTTCAACAAATCCTTTTCCGTATGGTCCTCTTATCCCTATTTTATCTCCTTCTTCCATTTTATACAATGCTTCTGTAGCCTCTCCAACTTTTTTTACAGTTATGGCTTGCTTTTCTCCAATATGACTCAAAGACATTGGAATTTCATCTATGGAAGGAATCCATACCATTACGAATTGTCCTGGCTTTGCATCCTTGCATTTTTCACATGAAAAAAATAATGTTTTGTGATAGCTGTCATGGATAATAGCTTTTTCAATTTTATAAAGCATAAAGGCAATCAATTTATATATTAAAATATATTTCCAAACAATGGCACGAATGCATGCAAGAAGGAGAGGAAGGTCTTCATCGAAACATCCAGTTGAGAGAATACATCCTGAATGGAGTTTGAAGGCTGAAGAAATAGAGGAGAAAATAGTTAAGCTGGCTGAAGAAGGTAAGCCACCTGCCTTAATTGGACTGATTTTAAGAGATGTATATGGCGTGCCAGATGTGAAAGCTGCTTTAGGAAAAAAGTTAACGAAAGTGCTTGAAGAACATGGACTTGCCCCTAAAATTCCAGAAGACCTGGCAAATTTGGTTGATAAGAGGAATAATTTGATGAAACATCTTGAGAAACATCCAAAAGATATACACAACAGGCGTAGATTGCAGCTGATAGAAGCAAAGATAAAAAGGCTTGTAAAATATTATAAAAGGGAAGGAAAGCTACCAGAAAACTGGAGCTACACATGATTTCTTTGTATTTCTATTGCTTTTTCTAAACTAATTTCTCCAATTAAAACCTTTTTCGCAAGTTCTTTTGATATTGTAATATTCTTGCTTTTTATCCTGCTTAATCTTTGCATTTCTCTTATTTCCCCCTCTTTTGGCTGCACATCCATTTTTCCATAAACTTCCTTTCCTTCCATCATTGCAATATGCATGGCTGCTTTTTCATCATCTTTTGCATTTACAACATCATTTTCATCAACGATTTCTATCTTCATTCTTGGATCTTGAAGCAAATTTATTATTCTATTTCTTATTATCCTTGCCCCATTTCCTATCTTTATTCTCGCTTCTTTTGCCCCACTATATTCAAAAAATTGTTTTATCTTCGTGGCTGCACTCTCTGGAGATGTAGCAACAAAGCTTCTTATCAGCTTTTCATTGGCAAAGATGGCAATACCAATATTCTTTCCAGGATCTATACCAAAAATTAGCTGCTCGCCACCATATAACAAAAGAATTGCTTTATCGATTGCATTATCCAGATTTGAATCTGGAGAGCATGAAATTATTTTATCAAATTCTATTTTATCTTTTTCCATAGAAGAAGTCATTATAACATCAACGCTGGATGGAATCTCATCGTTAAAAGTTAAGGAAACAAAGGGGAGATTTCTTCTTTTAAATAAGCTTACGAGCTCGTAATAGAGATTAAAATTTTCCGTTAGCAAACCTATCATTCATCTTTATAAAATTTCATCTTTTATAAATTTTCTCAGTTCTTCAAATTCCTTTCTTTTCAAGGCAATCTCGATATTTATTTTGAGCCAATCAAGCTTGCCTCCAACATCAAATCTTTTTCCTTCAAACTCATAAGCATATATCTCATGCTCCTTCAACATTAGTTTAAGGGCATCTGTAAGCTGTATTTCATTATTTTTTCCGGGCTTCGTTTTCTCAATGAATGAAAATATGGAAGGATGAAGTATGTAGCGACCCATAACAGCCATGTTTGATGGCGCCTCGCTGCGAGAGGGTTTTTCCACTATATCAACAATTCTGTAAACCCCTTTTTTCACCTCCTCATAATCAACTATTCCATACTTGCTCACATCTTTTCCCTCAACTTTCTGAACAGCTATGATGCTTGCCTCATATTTTTCATGAACTTCCATGAGTTGCTTTATGCATGGCTTGCTCGCCAGTATAATATCATCTCCGAGCATGAGGGCAAAATATTCATTGCCAACGTGCTTCCTCACAACATAAACGGCATGCCCCAGGCCGAGCGGGAGGCGCTGCCGCACATAGAAAATGTCGGCGAGTTGTGATATCCGCTTTATTTCATTCAGCTTTTCAATTTCATTTCTCTCTTCCAGGACTTTTTCAAGCTCATAGGCAACATCGAAATGATTTTCTATGACTTCTTTTCCTCTTCCTGTCACAATAACAATATCATCTATTCCAGAATTTACAGCTTCTTCAACCACATATTGTATGGCGGGCTTATCTACAATAGGGAGCATTTCCTTGGGACTATTCTTTGTCATCGGAAGCAAGCGTGTGCCCAATCCTGCTGCAGGTATAACAG
>JAGGXG010000036.1 GCA_021163175.1 Thermoplasmata archaeon | reverse complement strand
CGGATAGGAGAACGCAAAAAATATAAGATGATCAGCAATTAATATTGAGCGGAGGATTCACATAGGAGAAATTTTTTATTTCTATGAATTAGGAGACGGAATAATTGAATGGATGATAGAATAGATAGAGAAAAAGCAAATAAGGATAAATGGCATGAAAGTTTTCATATGGAGAGATTCTCGAGAATAACGATAGCATTTTTGCCGAGGAATTATTTTATTATCGATATGATGTGGAGTGACATGTTACATTTCCCATTCCTTCGCATTCAAAAAATTTATCTAATTCAAAAAAATTAATAGCATGAAAGTTCTTGCTCTCGTCGTCATTCTTCTCTTCATTCTTGCTCCAGTTGGAAATGTAGCCAGCTACAATGAATGCAAAAATGTTATGGCAATTGGAAATGCAACTCCTGGAGACTACAATCTTTTGCTTAAGGTTAGAGATCCCGCCCACGTTGGCTACCAAGTATTGTGCATGGTTCCAAAAGGATACGAATATGACTACCATTCACCTTGGCTTGGCTACAAAATGCATTTTGTTGTGGAGCATAAAATGATAGGGACGGCAACAGAAGGAGATATAATCCCAAATATTGTGAAAGCTGGCATGCTTATCAATGATGCTGCCATAGCGTTTAGTGATGCTGACACGCTATGCTATATTGTAAATCCAACACGCAATGCATGGGATGATTTCGACTGGATGAGATATGCAGCTCAATCTGCAGATGGAGTAAACGAGGCAATCTCTCTTTTGCAGGCCGTTGTGGCGATGCATGCGCCGGCGGTGGCGGAAAATATTTTTGTGATGAACTCCAGCATTGGCGCCATAGTGGAGGCTGATGCGGTGAATTTCGAAGCCCGCTTTATAAAAGATGGCGTGGAAGTGCAATCTAACTATCCAAAAGTGCTATGGAAAAAACATTTGATTTATCCGTTTTTTGTCGCCTCAGATTTTTATTCAAATAAAAGTGTATGGGTTGGCAAGGGAAGCAGAATAAGCCTTGGTGGGCTTACTGGAATCAGAATAGAGGCTATAAAAAATGAATGTGTTATTGTGAGAATGTATCCATTTGGATTTAAAAATGAAATTGAAAATGGAGATGGCATGGCGGTTGGAAATTTCTGGGTGGAAGTGAAGAATGTTAGCAATGAAAAAGCATTGCTATTCGTGTGCTATAAATATTATAAATGGGAAAAGTTGATTAGGGAAGAGGTTACCAAAAATGGAAAGGTTGGGCTGGAGGATATGATGCGTGTTTCAAGATTGCACAGCCATGATTTACATGGGTTGCGAGGAATGTGTGAAGGTGGATATGAAGCGGCAACCATATATAAGATAACCTATGCCTATCCACAATTTTTGAGTAGCATATGGTTTGCTGCAAATCAATGTTCCTCGATATTTATTCCAGTGCATATTTGTGATCTCGACATATATGATGCATATGAAAATGGAAGCGCCGCCAGAATAGCTCATGAATTGCTTATCAAATATGGACATGGAAATATAACGAGATGGTGTGAAGAAATAGAGAAAAAGTTCATAGAGGAAACAGAAAAAAATGAAAAGGAGGCGATGAATTTGCTGAGCCAGGGAAAATGGTATGAAGCCAGTGTTCTTCTAACTTTATCAGATATAAAAATGCAAATGGAAGCAATAGAAATAGAAAAGAGCTGGCTTGGCCATTAGCAAAGCTTTTCATCCCATTATGAAGACAGCAGCAGCAACAACAGTTGTCCACAGCCCGTTTTTATCTCCTCTGGCTGTTTGCGTTATGCTCGTTGTCTTAACAATTTTCCCGCTCATCCTGAAAACCTGCTTCTTTTCATCCCACGCTTTGTTAGCATCAAACTCTATGCCAAGTGTCGTCGCCAGCATAGTTGCCGCCAAATCTTCTGCATAATCGCCAGCTTTTTTCGCTGATTCGCCATAACTATGATATTCCGATAGATAGCCGTATGTACTTCTGTCTTTTGGCAAAGCCAGGCCGACGCTTGCCGCTATAAGGCGATTTGGTTCATTTGTTGAATTCTTTGCCAGAACGCAAAATGTTATCTCGCCAGGCTTGATGAGTTTTTTTCCCTCGGTGGCTGGAATGATTTCACAATTTGGAGGTATTATGCTTGAAACCTCAACGATATTAGCATGTTGTATGCCTGCATCTCTCAGAGCAAGCTCGAATGATTGCAAATAATCTCTATGTTTTCCTACTCCTTTGGTAAGGAATAATTTTTTTGGAATAAGCATGCTTGTAAAATCAGCCAAGCTATTAAAACTTTGCATTAAACCCTTTTAAAGCCCCTCCTTATAAAATCGAGTGAGGAAAAAACCGTGCTCTTTATAGGATGCCAGAATGTCATGTTTGAACCAACCCTTGTCTCACCTTTTATTATGGCTTGCAAAGCTTCATCTATGTCGTGTGCTTCCATTATGGTGTAGGCTCGCCCCATCT
Source organism: Thermoplasmata archaeon (assembly GCA_021163175.1). Classification (GTDB taxonomy): domain Archaea; phylum Thermoplasmatota; class E2; order UBA202; family JdFR-43; genus JAGGXW01. Next base: position 653 of record JAGGXG010000036.1, on the reverse strand, counting down.
CCCACATGAAATGAGCATCGCTCCCTGCTGTCATTGGAAGGCGGCGCCGTTTGGCATATTCCATTGCTCTTTTATTTTGCATCGGGAAATTTCTTCCATTTATCACTTCGACAGCATCTATAGTGGCGACACCTGGCTTTGAATAACGAAAAGGATGGGCTATTATGGCAATGCCTCCTTTGCTGTGTATTTCATCAATCGCTTCATCAGCATTCCTGCTTTCTATCTCCTCCTCAATGCCAATTGCAAGAATGTGTCCGCCATTTGTCTTTATTTCCTCACCCGGAATAACAACGAAATCCTCGATGTCTATTCCAAAAGCTCCTTTTATTGTATCATGATCAGTTATAGCTATGCCCCCATAGCCAGATTTTTTCAAAAATTTTGCAATCTTGCGAGGCTCTTCTTTACCATCCAAGGAATATTTAGTATGAATATGCAAATCAAATTTCATCTTTCATCTATGACTCTTATGCATGAAAGGATGGCTGGTTTTCCATCAAATTCTATTCTCCTCGAAATTATTTCTATTTTTACAATTTTTCCATCCTTTCTTTTTATCCTGTAATATCCTGGTTTTCCCTGATCCTTTCCCTTAAGTTTTCTCTCCATGGCTTTGATTATTTTTTCCTTATCCTCATCAACAACGAGTT
>JAGGXG010000061.1 GCA_021163175.1 Thermoplasmata archaeon | reverse complement strand
TTATTCTTAGTCTCTTCCCATTTCAATCATTTTCATTAATGGTTTTCTTGCCCTCTCAATAACATCTTCCGGAATCTTCACTTCATATTGCATTTTTTCAAGACTTCTTAAAACGCTATCCAGGGTTATTTTTTTCATCGTCGGACAAACAGCGTGGCTTATGCAATAAAATTCTTTATCCGGCATTTCCTTCTTCATTCTGTAGCATAATCCAATTTCTGTTGCAACTATGAATTCTTTCGCATCGCTTTCCTTTGCATATTTAACCATTCCTTCTGTAGAGGCAACTTTATCAGCCAGATCTATCACATCCGGCATGCATTCAGGATGAGCCATTACAACAGCATGTGGATGTTCTTTCTTCATTTCAATAATGTCCTCTGGAGACATTGCCTGATGCGTTGGACAAAAACCAGGCCATAAAATCATTTCATTATCCACAAATCTTTTTACATATTTTCCAAGGTTTTCATCCGGAACAAAAATAACGCCATCTGGCATGCTTTTTACAACTTTTACAGCGTTGGCAGAAGTGCAGCACATATCTGCTATTGCTTTTACCTCCGCTGTCGTATTAACATATGCCACAACATCCATTTTCTTTTCTTCCTTCAATTTTTTTAACGCCACCGCATCCACCATCGCCGCCATTGGACAGCGCGCATGCTTTTCAGGATGGAGAACAATTTTATCTGGGTTTAGTATTTTTGCTGACTCTGCCATGAAATCAACACCACAAAAAACAATAACGCTTGCATCAGTCTTGCTTGCTTCTATTGCCAAGCCAAGAGAATCGCCAATATAGTCTGCCACATCTTGCACCTCTGGTCGCTGATAGTTATGGGCTAAAATGATTGCATTTCTTTCCTTCTTCAATTTTTTAATCTTTTCTATTTTATCCACGCATGTATATAAAAGCCATTATAAAAGTTTGGTGTTACAAATATTTCCTTGGATCAGTTATTTTTCCCTCTATGGCAGCTGCTGCCACGCTTGCTGGCGATGCCAGATATACCTCTGCCTCCTTAGAGCCCATTCTTCCTCTGAAGTTTCTGTTTGTCGATGCTATGGCAACTTCTCCACTTGCCAGCACGCCTTCATGGGCTCCTAAGCATGGGCCGCATCCAGGATTCATTACGACGGCGCCTGCCTCAATGAATATTTCTATCAATCCTTCTTCTAAAGCTTGCTTATATACTTTCATTGAAGCTGGGAAAACGAGCATGCGAACATTCTTCGCTATCCTCTTTCCTTTCAAAATTTTTGCAGCAATGCGAAGATCCTCTATTCTTCCATTTGTGCATGAACCGAGCATGGCTTGATTTATTTCTTTTCCTTCAACATCTTCTATACTCTTTACATTGTCAACGCTATGAGGGCATGCTATTTGTGGGGTTAGCGAACTAACATCAAATTCAAACTCTTTTTCATATGGGCCATCATTGCTTCCATAGAACATCGCTGCCTTAGCTCCCATTTCCATAGACATATTCGCCATGGTTATTTTATCTGCTAAAGGAAAGTTTTCAGCAATGCCATAAAACTCGACAGCCTTATAATTGGCACCATCCGCCTTTAGCTCGCCTATTATATGTAATATGATATCTTTCGCAAAAACCCCCTTTGGTGTGTTTCCCTTTATTACAATTTTATATGTTTCTGGAACTTTAAGCCAAAGCTTTCCAGTTGCCCATACAGAAGCCATCTCTGTAGCTCCTATGCCAGTAGAAAAAGCCCCTAAGGCGCCATAGCTTGTTGTATGGCTGTCTGTGCCAACGATGAGCATTCCTTTTTTAACATGTCCCTCTTCAATCATGACTTGATGACATATGCCATAATTTATATCATAGAAATTTTCAATTCCATTTTGTTTGACAAACTCTCTTATTGCTTTATGCCCTTCTGCCGTTTTTATTGTATTTGCTGGCACGCGATGGTCGAGTATGATCACAATTTTACTTGGATCCCATAGCTTTGCCCCAATCTCTTTAAATTTTTTTATTACCAATGCAGCATTATCATGGCTCATTGCCTTGTCTATTTTTGCTTCAACAATGTCTCCTGCTTCAGCTTTTACCCCAGCTTTTTCAGATAAAATTTTTTCTGCAAGCGTCATTTCAATCGCCTCACAACATCCAGAATTGTTCCATCTCTATATTCTATTATCCCAATAATCTCATCGCTAAAATTCGGTTCTTTCGGCTCACCAACAAGGCTTTTAGCTTTTTTATACAATTCTTCTATCTCTACAATTTCCATTTTTCCCTTCACCGCCTCAATTAAATCCTCTCTCCTTGGATTTATGGCAATGCCTCTATCGGTAACGATAACATCTACGGTCTCGCCAGGCGTCGAAACAGTCGTAACCTCCTTCCTTATAACAGGAATGCGTCCCCTCAGCAAAGGAGCAACAATAATGGTTACAAAACTTCCGGCGGCCGCATCCTGATGCCCGCCTATGCCATGCAAAAGCAATCCATCTGAATGTGTATTTACATTAACATTGAAATTCAAATCGAATTCTGTTGCTCCCAAAAAGCAGGCTGTTTGCCTGTTGACAATGCATCCACCGGTATGAGGATCTCCAAAGTCAATATGTGAGACCTCAACATGATTTGGGTTTCTGCCTATCGATTCCACAGCTCTCAGATCAAAATCTTGCCCATCGAGAATCCTCTTCGTCGTTCCCTGTTCAAGCATATCGACAACATAGCCTGTAATGCCACCCATAACAAAATCTCCAACTATGCCTTTTGCTTTCATATAATCATGCAAAAATTTTGTCACAGCAAGGCTCGTGCCGCCCGCGCCAGCCTGAAATGAAAAGCCATCTTTTAGCAAGCCAGCTTTTGCCAGAAATTTCACAACATTTTTTGCTATGTTCAGGCGGGCTGGACTCCTTGTTATTCGCATTGTTCCGGTTTGAATGCCGCTCGGGTCACCAATGGAATCAACGACAACAACATTATCAACGAATGTTTGAGATATTGAGATAGGAGCGATGGGATATGGCTGCAGGTTGTCTGTAACTATAACAACGCGATCAGCATGCATTGAATCAGCAAAAGCAAAGCCCATGGCACCAAAAGCAGATTTTCCAAACATTCCATTGGCATTGCCATAGTCGTCAGCCATTGAAGCAGCAAGAAAGGCAACATCTACATGCAGCTCGCCAGCTCTCACAGCTCTAGCTCTTCCTCCATGACTTCTTAAAACGACAGTATGAGGAATGTTGCCATAGGAAGCAAATTCTCCTAATGGACCATTCAAACTTCCCTCTATGGCTGTCACAACACCATTCTTTATATGCTCCTTCAATCCTTCATGAACTGGAAACAAAGCTGTTGGAGCAAGTTTTATGTCTTTTATATCCTGCTTTGCTATTTCATTTACGACCATATTTACAACAGCATCCCCATTACGGAGATGATGGTGAAATGATATCGTCATTCCATCATCAACAAACTTTTTCACAGCTTCTTTTAAAGAGATTAACTTTTCCTCGCCTGGAAAAACAGCTTTCATTGGTGGAGCATACAACCTTTTCTTTGGCTTGAAAGAAAAAGCTCCTTTAAAAGGTTTCAACTTCCTTCCATCTAACTCATTTGGAATATCTCTTCCAACTGCATTAAGCATGAGATGAAATATGAAGCGATTTATAATATTTTGTTATTTCCTTTTGGTTGTTCCTTCTAACATTTCTTTTATGCTTCTTGGGAAAATACATCTTCAGGGCCTGTTGTACTTAGCCTTTCGTCCTTGAAATGCTCTGGAAAAGCGAATAAATGGGGAGCATGACAAGCTCTTACTTTCATCTAATGCCTGGCAATGTATATGCTCACTGAAACAAGATTTTTTCAGAAAGAATAATTTATGTCATGTATATAACAACAATGAAAGATTACGCCGCCATTGGAATGGCATTTTTGATGGCTGCAAGCATGCTCATAGCAGCTTTTGTAGCTGAGCCTTTCAAAAAAGAGGGAATGCAGGCTTTTGAAAATCCAAATGATGTTATGAATGTTGTGCAAATCTTCGTTATAATGCTTGTTTTCACAGCCATCATTTTAATCATTGCAAAATATAAGGAAAATGCCATGAAATATCTTATTCTATTCATTTTCTTCATGGCAGCCATCTCCATATTCAACGCCTTCCTTTATTACATCCCATACTCTTTCTTCCTCTCATTAGCAATATCTCTTATTATGCTCATTCTTCTGATAAAGCATCCGGAATGGTATGTTATCGATGCCTTCGGCATATTTCTCGCAGGAGGTATAGCGGCAATTTTCGCCATCTCGCTTTCAACATGGCTCATTATTTTACTTTTGATCCTTCTCGCCGCCTATGATGCCATCTCCGTTTATAAAACAAGGCATATGATTAGCCTGGCTAAATCTGTAACATCTTCAAATCTTCCTTTGCTGATGATATTTCCAAAAAGCAGGAAATTTTCATATATGGAAAAGCAGGATATTGAGAGTGATGAAAAAGATGCAATTTTTATGGGGCTTGGCGATGCAATCATTCCCGCCATTTTGGTTGCCCACGCATCTCTACAAAGCATGGCTGCATTTCTCCTAACTTTTTTTGGAACAATGGTTGGATATGCAATTTTAATGCATTTGATTAAAAAGGGGCCACAACCAGGTTTGCCATATTTGAATGCTGGAGCAATCGCTGGCTATGTAATCTATTTGATATATCCACATTTCCTGCAATAAGGCCTTCCATTCCTTAACTTTACTCTGCCGTTGCAATAAGGGCATCGAAGATCTTTAAGCAGATAAGAAAGCCATGCTTCCCTTATTTCCGTTTCTCTGGCTTCCTTTATTCTTGCGAATATTTCTCTCTGCTTCTCATTCTTTATAAGCTTTTCAATGGCTTCGTAATCAATTTCCTTTTTAACCACCTTTCTTTCCCTTACAATCAATTTTGCAATTGCAACGCCCCCAACAAGCCCCCCCAGATGGGCAAGATATGCCACATTGCTTTCATAATATCCTGAGACAAGAGAAAAACCGATTTGAAGCAAGCCAAATATTATTGCAGCGGTTATGACGCGCATTTCTGTGAATATTATGATTGGAAAAGGTATCGGAACCACTATCCTGTCCCGTGGAAAGGCGGCGGCGAATCCGCCGAGCAGGCTGAAGATGGCGCCTGATGCGCCCATAAGCAGCATTGAATGAAAATTTGCGGCACTGAAAAATAGGGTTGCGAATATTCCTCCAAAAATATATATGGCAAAGATTCTCTTCACGCCGATTCTATGTTCGAAAGGCATGCCTATGAAAAAGAGGGCGATCATATTGCCAAGCAAATGCATTATATCGTAATGTATGAACATTGATGTTATCAGAGTGTAAAGCATTTCTGGTTTCTGTAAATAAATTGGATTAAAAACTAAATCGCCGAACACTGGCGAACCATAGGCCATATAATTTGGGGAAGAAAATGTTGTCATGAAAAAAATTACGAAATTTGCTATTGCCACAGAATGAACAAAAGAAATTTTCCTTGTGAATGGAATTGCCATTGAAAAAGCTATGATAAGAATTGCTATCAAGCTTAGCGGCGCCATTTTCTCTCCTCCATTGCCAAAATAAGGATTATTATGAGGATGGGCAAGAAATCATACCCAAGCATTTTTTTCTTTCCATAATTCCAGTCATAATAAAAAATTTTTTTGAAATAATTGCTTACGTTTTCATTTTCTATTATTATGCCAATCTCCCTGTTATTTAGAACGGAATTTTCTCCCCAGTTTATTGAAGATATCAAAACTTTGTTGTCCACAATCATTCCTTTATTGTGCACATTCAATTTCGAAAATTTTACCTCTATTCCATTTTCCTCCAAAAATTTCTTTGT
>JAGGXG010000136.1 GCA_021163175.1 Thermoplasmata archaeon | reverse complement strand
TTCTTTTTCTTCACTCTCTCTATCACATGCTCTGTGTGGCGTTGGCAATAAGGGCAATATGTTTTTATTACTGGCGGTCTAATCATGAAAGTGTATTAAGCAATAATATAAAAATATGGTGGTTGAGATGATAGCCTTGGAATGAGCACGCCAGTGAATATCCAACGGCAATTTATTATTCATTGCATCTATATTTCTCTCTCCATTTCTTTGGAGGAGGATTTCTTGTGGCACTCCACAACAACCTATCAATCTCTTTCTCTCCAGAATGCACCATTCTTATATATCCCATTAAATAAGATCTTGGAGGATCACATTGTGTTTTTCTATAACTCCAATTTATATCCTGCTCAATCATAAAGAGCTGTCCATAGTAAATATTTAGAACAGAGCTGTCAATCTGCATTCGAAAATTCAGATCCTTCAATTTATCAGCAAAATCTACTGGATCATCTCCCTCATATATCTTTTCCAATGCAGAGAATATATGGTTGGATTTGTTTTTATCGCTTAGCCTTTTTAAATGGAGATCCAAAAGCAGTCTGAGATGGTTTGGACGAAACTCTCTTTTATTCGGAAATTTCAAGAATATTTGAAAATTTCTACGAGGATCATAATCAGCGTGTTTCAGGGTTGCAGATGGTTTTGAAGGTTTGTAGACAAAAATTTCTTCGCCTTTGGATGTAGTATAGATAGTTTTTCTTTCCGTTATTTCGAGGTTTAGAATTAGATCTTTCAAATCTTTCATTTTCATAAAACTCAAAATTAGTCGGTAATCCTAAAAGTTTATTTACATTTACTTATATTTTTAGTAAAATAATTTAAAATTATAGTATTCATTTAGGCAGTAGGTATGAAACAATGGAATGGGAAGATATAAGTTATGTGATTGCAAGTAAGATAAGATTTGGCGTACTTACGTCCTTAAACAGAAGAATTATGACACCCATGCAATTATCAAAGGAATTGGATATTCCCATATCTCTGGTGAGCAGAACATTGAGAGAATTAATGGAAAAAGGATTAATAGTGTGCTTGACACCAAACAGAAGAAAATCAAAAATGTATGATATTTCCTTATCTGGAAAGGAAATATTAAATAAAATTCACGAGATAACAGGTAACAAAAATGAATAGCAAAAAGAAATATATCGAAATGCAAGAAATTACTGAGAAAGATTATTTTGAATTTATAAAAGAACATAATGAAATTGTTATAGAAGATACACTAGGGAAAAAACCAATAAAAATAAAAATCGGAGAAAAAAAGAAAATAAAAAAATTTGCACCCGATAATTTTGAATTAGAAGCTACCAATGTATGGTCATTTCCAAAAAGGGGAGATTGGGCTACGCATAAGGGGGACTATAGAGGTAATTGGCCTCCTCAACTTGTTAGAAATATTATATTGAGGTATTCAAAGCCAGGAGAAACTGTGCTTGATCAGATGGTTGGATCAGGAACCACTCTGATAGAATGTAAACTCTTGGGCAGAAATGGAATTGGAATTGATATAAATAGAAATTACATCATGTTAACAAGAGACAGATTAAATTTTAGATATAAAACATTGGATTATGATAGTGATAGCACAACCCAAAAAACATATGTTGGAGATGCCAGGAATTTAAACCTCATCAAATCCAATTCTATAGATCTTATAGCCACTCATCCCCCCTATGCCAATATAATTCCTTACTCAAAGAAAAAAAGAGTGGACGGAGATCTCTCTAATGTGCATAAGATAGATGAATTTATTGAAGAAATGAAGAAAGTGGCTGAAGAAAGCTACAGGGTCTTAAAACCGGGCAGATATTGTGCTATATTGGTTGGAGACACTCGTAGAAACAAACATCATGTACCTATTGCCTTCAGGGTATTACAAGCATTTTTAGAGACTGGTTTCATCTTAAAAGAAGATATAATAAAACGTCAATGGAGATGCAAAGCAACACCCTTCTGGCTCAAGAAATCAATTGAACATAATTTTCTTTTGCTGATGTATGAACATCTGTTTGTCTTTAGGAAACCAAAGGAAAATGAAAATTTAGAGAATTATTCAGAAAGTATGAAATGGTGGTAAATATGGGCTCGGGGAGATTCGAACTCCCGACCTTCGCCTCGTCAAGGCGACGTCATAACCCCTAGACCACGAGCCCTTAAAAGAAAATATTGCACCATTTTTAAATGTTTTAGTGAATTCTATTCTTCTCTTTTAACCTCTTTCAAATATAATCTTATAACCTCTCTTTCCTCCATAATCTCCTTCAATTTTTCTTTTATATATCTCGGAATGGCATCTTTTTCAAATGCTTTTGAAAGAGCTATGAAATCAAGTCTGGAAAATTTTTCATACAATCCTTCTTTTTTCAAAATGCTTTCTACAATTTTATCATCCTTGAAATGGAGGTTTCTATAAAACTTTATTTTAACCAGTTTATCTCCTCCATATATGTGCTCAACTTCATTTTTTCTGGCATAATCAATCAATTTTTTCCTCAGTTCCTCTTTCATTGTTTCAAGCTCTTCCATTTTTCTTTCTATTTCCCAATATTTGTTCACCAGGCTGAAACCATCTTCTTCTGCAACTTCTTCCGCCTTCATTTCATCTATCTTATAGCGATGTTTGAAAAGGGGACATATGGGTTGATATTCGCAATACTCGCATAAAGCAGATTCCTTTGCAGGGAATTTTCCTTCTTTTTTGGCATTCTCTATCTTCTCTATTTTATTTATTATCTCCTCTTTAACATATTCATAGCTCTTCCTTCTTATTCTAATTTCCTTATTGAAAGCTAAATAATGCCATACAAGTTCTATTTCCTCTGCTCCATACAAATTTTGTAATGCTATGGCATATATTGCGAGTTGTGTTTCATCAAGCTCGTTCAATGAAGGGAAATATAAGGAAGTCTTGTAATCATGAACTTCATAAATTCCATCCTTTTCAGCTATCCTGTCTATTATACCATTTATCCAGTATTTTTCATTCAATGGAAAAAATATTCTCTTTTCCAGAGCTATTATTTTTCCCTCGTCAAAAGGCTTGTATGTGTTATAATAATCTCTAATATACATCTCTCCCATCTTGCGATAATTTTCTATTTCATATCCTTTCACAACGAAAACATTTCCGTGCATTTCTTTTTTCCATCTCTCATTGTAGAATGAAATGAGTTCCTGCAAGCTATCAATTTTCGCAAAAAGCTTATCTCTGTAAAGTTTCTCAAGGGTTTCATGAACCCTGCTCCCCATGAAAGATTCTATGTTCTTCCTCAAAGGTTTTATTTTATCTACATATGCGAACTTGAATTTTAAAGGACAATTTTCAAAAGTTGATATGGCTGAGTATGAATAAATCATATTTTTATAAAGCATAATGCAATATTAATTTTTAGAATGCCATTCTTTCATACCAAGTTTTTTTGCAAGTTCTTCAAGCAGGCCTATTTCTTCTGAATAAAAAAGATGGCTTTTGCATTTGCAATCGCTCGCCCCGAATTTTGGTATGCTCTCAAAGATGGAAGAAAATTCTCTTGCAATATCGCATTCTTCCTTCTCCTCGCTCTCTTTATAAAATATTTTTTCAATTTTAGCATGCTTCAGGAGATAATCTATGTGCCATCTCAATTTTTTATTTTTCCTTAGATGCCTTCCTATTCTTGCCTCTATGCTATTCATTGCGGAGCCAACATAAGCATAGTAACCTTCTTTGAAATCTATCTCTCCAATTTTTCCGATCCTTATTCGGGTTTTTTTCATCGATGCTATTATAACATAGCTACCTTTCACAATAGAAAACTTTAATATGTTTTTATATTACACTATCATGACAGAAATAAAAGATCTGGAGCCGAAAATTTTGTGGAAATATTTTGATGAGATCCTGAAAATACCTCGCTGTTCAAAGCATGAAGAGAAGATAGCTCAGTATGTTATGGAGGTTGCAAAAAAGCATGGGCTCGAGGTAATGCAGGATAAAGTTGGGAATGTGATTGCGAGGAAAAAAGCTTCTCCAGGCTATGAAAATAAGCCAATGGTCACGCTCCAGTGCCATCTTGATATGGTATGCGAAAAAAACAAGGATGTTGAACATGACTTCAGCAAAGATGCAATAAAAGCATATGTCGACGGCGATTTTGTCCGCGCAAGGGGGACGACGCTGGGCGCCGACGACGGCATAGGCGTGGCTGCCTGCCTTGCCATGATGGAAAGTGATGTGGAGCATCCGCCCCTCGAGTTTTTATTTACTGTTGATGAAGAAACAGGAATGACCGGCGCCTTCAATCTCGAAAAGGAATATATTAAAGGCGATGTGCTCATCAATCTCGACAGCGAGGAGTTTGGGAGCATTTATATTGGCTGTGCTGGAGGAGCGAATAGCGACATATGGCTTCCATTGAGCTTTGAAGAAGGAGGGAAAGGGCTGAAAATATCTGTCAAAGGATTGAGAGGCGGTCACTCGGGTGTGGAAATACATGAAGGGAGGGCAAATTCAATAAAATTGCTGGCAAGATTGCTTTATAATATCGATGCAAGAATTGGGCACATTGAAGGAGGCGACAAGTTCAATGCAATCCCAAGAGAAGCTTTTGCAACAGTCGTTGTGGAGGATATTGAGAAGGCAAAAGAAAAAATAAAGGAGCTTGAAAAGGCATTTAAAGACGAGTATAAAAGGAGCGACCCAGATGTTAAGGTGGAAATAGAGGAAACAAATGTTGAAAAAGTTATTTCGAAAGAGCTAAATGAAAAAGTAATAAAAATGCTCATGGGATTGCCC
>JAGGXG010000071.1 GCA_021163175.1 Thermoplasmata archaeon | reverse complement strand
GCGCTGAAGAAGTAAAAATAATAAATGTTTTCATGGAAAAGGCGATGAGAATAGATGTTGAATATGCTGAGGATATGGAAGTTGCAATAGAGAAAATTGAAAAGGAATTGAAAAAGCATGAATCAACGATTATTTTTGTAAATACAAGAGATACCGCAGAATTGCTTGGAGCGAAGCTTATTGAAAGAAAGAATAGCATAGAGGTTCATCACGGTTCTTTATCAAGAGAGGCGAGAATAGAGGCGGAAGAAAAATTTAAGAATGGGAAAATAAAAGGGCTCATATGCACCTCTTCGCTTGAGCTTGGTATAGATATAGGAAGAGCTGATTTCATAATTCAATTCAATTCCCCTCGTCAGGTTGCGAGAATAATACAGCGTGTTGGAAGAAGTGGTCACAGAATAGGAAAAGTTGCAAAGGGGAAAATAATTGTTTCTGGTAGCATTGAAGAATATGAAGAAGCATGTGTAATAGCAGGAAGAGCCCTGGATAATAAAATAGAGGATATAAAAATAAGGAAAAATGATCTTGCTGTACTGGCAAACCAGATTGCTGCCATGGCAAACGAATATGGAGAGATTGAGGCAAAAAAAATTTATGGAATTGTAAGAAGAGCATATCCATATCATGATCTCTCCTATGATGTTTTCATGCAAGTTATAGAAGAATTGAAAAAAAATGGCATAATATGGATTGAGAACGATGTTATAAAAAAGAAGAGAAAAGCAACTTTCTATTTCATAGAAAACATTTCAATGATTCCGGATGAAAAAAGTATTGATGTTATAGATGTTACAACAAATAAAAAGGTTGGCAGACTTGATGAATGTTTTGTAACAAGTTATTGCAGTGAGGGCGCCCGCTTCATAATGGCTGGACGGACATGGGAAATTGTTTCAATGGATGGGGAAATAAAGGTTGCTCCTTCAAGAGCGAGCAATATAGTTCCAGATTGGGTTGGAGAGGAAATTCCCGTGCCATATGAGGTTGCTCAGGAAGTTGGAAGGCTCCGCAGACTGGCTCTTGAGGAAAAGGATAACATCATGAAAAAAGAGGCGGAGGCTATGAACGGATTTGTCATGCCTTCCGATGAAACCATAACAATAGAAAGAGGAAGGAATTTAATCGTTGTTGTAACTCACTTTGGAACGAAAACAAACGAAACATTTGCCAAAATTCTTGGAGCATTGCTGAGTCAGCGATATGGGGGTGTGGAGGCAAGTAGCGATGCATATCGCATATATTTAAATCTGCCCTATGCTATTGAAGGAAGCGTTGTTAAAGACATGCTTTTGAGTTTGAAGGAAGAAACGATAGAAGAATTACTCCGCATAATATTGAAAAGGAGTCAGTATATAAAATGGGAACTCGTCAAGGTAGCGAGAAAATTTGGAGCCATTGAAAAGGATGCAGATTACAATGCCATAAGGAGGCTTGCGGATTTTTTCAATGAATTGATCGTCAATGAGGCAATAAACAATGCAATATGGAATAGAATGGATGTTGAGCATGCAAAGCTGGTTGTAAGTAGGCTCAAGGAAGGAAAAATAAAAGTAGTTGTGCAGCCAATTTCTCCTATCTCGTTAGAAGGAGAGGGAAAGAAAAAGGATTTTCTTAGATTTGGAATCGATGCAGAAATGCTTGATGCATTGAAAAAAAGGCTGGAAGAAACAAAAATAACTTTAAAATGCATGAATTGCGGGCATGAAATAGAAACGAGAGTATATAGAGCGCCTTTGAAATGTCCAAAATGTGGAAGCAAAATGCTTGGAATGGCAAGGGAAAGAAAGATGACGAAAAGTGCTTCATTGGTCGCAATCTACGGCAGAAAAGCTTTGCTTGTTATGGCTGGATATGGAATAGGGGCAGATACAGCTGCACGTATACTTGCGAGGCAAAAAGATGGATATGAGTTGCTTAAGGAAATTATGGAGGCAGAGATAACATATTCAAGGACACGCCGTTTCTGGGATATTTAGCGGGCCCGGTGGGATTCGAACCCACGATCTGCAGCTCCGAAGGCTGCCGCCTTATCCGCTAGGCTACGGGCCCTACCAGCATACGCCCTCGTATATTATGCCCTCTTTATTTTTTAGTATTCTCCTTCCCTCTATAACAATTTTTCTCTTCATGGCATCGAAGTTTATTTCCTCGAATTCCTTCCAGTCAGTCAAAATAAGGCATGCATCCGCATTTTCAATTGCTTCTTCAACACTGCTGTAATACTCTATTTCTGGAAAAATTTTCTTCATATTTTCCATGGCCATTGGGTCATAAGCTTTTATATTTGCACCCATTTTCAACAACTCTTTTATGATTGGAATGGCTCTACTTTCCCTTACATCATCTGTATTTGCTTTGAAAGCAAGCCCGAGTATGGCAATGGTTTTTCCTCTTGGCTCCATATATTTCTCCAGAATTTTTATTATCCGCAATGGCTGCTCATCATTGATTTTGAGGACAGCATCGATTAAACGCATGTTATAGCCTGCGGAAGCAGCTCCAGCCCTCAAAGCCTTCAAATCCTTCGGGAAGCAGGAGCCACCAAAGCCGATACCAGCGTTCAAAAAATGTGGAGAGATGCGATGGTCCATGGCAACGCCTTTCATCACTTCATATACATCGATGCCCAGCAATTTTGCAAGGTTGCCAATTTCGTTGGCAAAGCTTATTTTTGTTGCCAGAAATGCATTGCTTGCATATTTTATGAGCTCCGCCACTGTAGGATTTGTTACAATAATTGGAGCATTGATTGGCTTATATAGCTCCTTTAGCATTTCTGCAGTTTTTTCATCTCTTGCCCCTATAACAATTCTATCTGGATGCATGAAATCATGTAAAGCCTTTCCCTCTCTTAAAAATTCGGGATTCATTGCAATGCTTATTTTATTCGAATGTCTTTTAACTAGTGGAAGCAGTATTTTTTCAGTTGTTCCAGGGAAAACAGTGCTTTTTATCACAATGATGCCTTCCTCCATATTCCTTGCAGCATTTTCAACAGCTTCCTTAACATAGTTCAAATTTATAGAACCATCTGGCAATGAAGGTGTGCCAACGCATATGAAAACGATGCCATCTATTTCATTGTATGTTGTTGCCGCTTTTATTCTGTCCATATTTCTTTGCAACATTTCCTGCAATCCTTCCTCATAAATTGGGGCAATTCCTTTCCTTATCTTCTCTATCTTTTCCCTGTCTATATCGATAAGCCTTACGTTATTTCCAAGCTCTGCAAAGGCAACTCCTGTTGCCAAACCAACATATCCTGCTCCTACTATTGTAATGTCCATGATAGAATATGCAGAGCATATATAAATATAAAAAGAGTCTAATATTCTCCAAGTTTTTTCTGCATCATTTCATTTTTTATCTTCCTTATCGTATCCCATGAATGGCGTGTGTATGGTGGCAACTCGCCATATTTTCTTATCCATGCCTTTATGAAATTTATTGTTCTTTTATCACTTGGATAACCGCTTCCAAGAGGCATGTCAAGCTTGCTTTGCAGCATTTTTGCTATTCCTTTGATCTGGCGATCTCTCTCAACCTTTGC
>JAGGXG010000064.1 GCA_021163175.1 Thermoplasmata archaeon | reverse complement strand
TATAGAAATATAGTGCTCCCGTCGGGATTTGAACCCGAGTCTTCGGCTCGAAAGGCCGAAATGATTGGCCGGGCTACACCACGGGAGCACATAGCCCCGGGCAGATTCGAACTGCCGTCGCGGGATCCCTTCAGCTTTGGGGTAAAGCACTTTTCCAAAGGGCCTCCAAAGTCCCGCATGCTTGTCCACTACACCACGGGGCTGCATTGCTTATATACTTTTACTATATATAACTTTTAATGGTCGAAATCGAAGTGAATGATTTGGTTGAAATAAAAAAGAATGGCAGGATATATCGTGGCATCGTTATGCCTCATCATGCTTTCAGCAGCAAAAACATCATATTGATAAAGCTTGAAAATGGATACAACATTGGAATAGATAAGAGGAATGTAAAAATAAAGCTGATAAAGAAGGGGAGGAAACATAAAAAGCTGGAAAAGGAAATACCGTACGATGAAAAAAAGCCCACGATTGCATTAATAGGAACAGGAGGGACAATAGCAAGCTATGTAGACTATGAAACAGGAGCCGTGCATCCTGCAACAACATCCCAGGAGCTCGTCTCTGCTGTGCCAGAAATTTTCGAGCTTTGCAATGTTGAAGCAAAGGTCTTGTTGCAAAAATTGAGCGAGAATATAGTTCCAAAAGACTGGGTGAAAATGGCGAGAAAGGCGGCAAAAGAACTGAATAAAGGAAAAGCTGGCATCGTCATCTCGCACGGCACAGACACCATGGCGTATAGCGGCGCCGCCCTCGCCTTCATGCTGAAGAATCTGCGAGGGCCGGTTGTTTTTGTTGGGAGCCAGCGCTCCTCAGATCGTCCGAGTAGCGATGCTTTCGATAATCTGGCTGCAGGCGTGAAGGTTGCTTTGAGTGACATCGGCGAGGTTGTTGTTGTGATGCATGCCGGAATCTCTTCTGGAAAATGCTTAATACACAGGGCGACGAAGGTAAGAAAAATGCATTCCTCAAGGAGAGATGCTTTTGTTTCAATAAATGATGAACCGATTGGAGTGGTTGAGGATGGAGTAAAATTTTTATCGGGTTATAGAAAAAAAAGCGATGGGAAGACGATTGCAAAAACAAAATTGAATGAGAATGTTGCCTTAATTTATTACTATCCTGGAATGAAAAATGATGATTTTGAAAGATTTGCAGATGGAAAGGATGGCATCGTAATTGCTGGAACTGGATTGGGACATGTTGGTGAAGGGCTGATAAAAAGCATAAGAAAGCTGATTAGAAATGGCGTGCCTGTTGTAATGACCACACAATGTTTGAATGGCACAGTTAACATGAATATTTATTCAACTGGGAGAAAGCTCATAAAAGCAGGCGTTGTAGATGGAAAAGATATGCTTCCTGAAGTTGCTCTCGTAAAACTAATGTGGGTTCTCGCAAACGAGGACAATGTGGAGAAAGCGATGCAAAGAAATATAGCAGGAGAGATAAAAGAGAGGCGTTTAATTACGCCTATTTCGCCTCCCGAAAATAAATAAAAATGCAGCAACCAGCAGAGCTATTCCAAAGCCTGGCGTACTCGCTTTGGGTGCTTTAACATTAAAATAGGCAATTCTCGCTTTCTCTCCATTGATATATGCCGTTACCTTCCATTGCCCTATACCTTTATTTCCATAGTCTAGATATAGCCATGCATAGCAGTAGCCGTTGTCACTCCAGTTTACCGTATAGTTTACCTCCTTTGTTATATTATTTGGTCCCTCAAAAACCCATTTTATTCTATCGCCTTCAGAAGCATTCAATAAATCCAGCCATGCATATACTCTATCCTCAGTTGAAAAATTCGTTGTTGCCTTCACCGGCTTACCATTTTCATCGAGCTTTTTACAGATAATATAATCCTTTACTTCAATTTCTTTTGCATTCCATAGAGTGTCGATGGCAAATCCAGTTTTTTCTTTTATTTCATTTTCATCAAATGTTGCTGGATTTGTAATCGACCCATTTTTCAGAATGGTTGCAAATTCTCCATCTGTTATATTCATGCTCTCATTTTTGCTTTCCAAAGTTGCTTTTCCTTTCACCAGATAAACGCTCATTCCAGTATCGTTTGTTATTACATATGCTTCGCTGTAAAGCATGCATCCTCCATACCCGTATTTTATATTTCCAGAGGGTTTCCATGATTGATTGTACGCATTCATCACTTCCTTAAAATGTTGGATTTCTCCATAGGAAGGAGGAACAGAAAGATAGCCCAGAGCTTTTGCAAGATATTTTGCTGGCAAAGTTAATACAAAGCCTGGTATTCCCGTGGTTACTTTTATAAATATTCCACCTGCTATCTCTATTTTATGTGTCCAGATATAATTTCCAATTTTTTTCCATAAATCCTCATTAAATTCCTTCCAATCTTTCCATTCTTCAGGAGGAATTTCATCTGTCAAATTTCCCCATCCTTTTAAAATGAGTGTGCCATTTTCATCACGTATCTCAGGAACTATACTAACTTCTCCTTCGCCCGCTATCAAATATTGTCCTGCAATAGAAGTAAATTCCAGAGGAGTATCAGAAAAATTTTTCCTCACAACTATTCTATCTTTTGTTATTTCTCCGCTCACCGAAGAATCTCCAATTAATGAGCCACCCCACAAAGCAAGATATGAATTATCTTTGGTAAATTCAAATTCAATCTTTCCATCGGTTGGCCAATTTGCTTTCCATGAAAATTTATCGCTAACATTTCCATCAGGATATGTTACCTCCACGCCATCCGAGTACAAAAATTCGAAATTTTCTCCCAAATTTCCCTCGCATCCAATATCATTTACATATCTATGTGCCCACCAATATGCATTTACGCCGGTGAAATCCCAGTTTAAAGTTGCCACTATTCTGAACTCTTTTCCTCCATATTTAGATGGGATGGTTGCATTAAAATCAAAATTCCCGAGTTGATTTGATGAAAAAAGAATGATGGTTGAGATATTTATTCCATAAGCTTCTTCTTCCGTCATTGTATTTCCGGGTCCGCTTCCTGGCACATAAGGAGTTTCTGCATCTGGATAATAATATGCTATACTCTCGGGTTCATAAGCCCATTCTTTAAAATTTGGATATCTTGAATTTGGATTTTCCTTTATATATGCAACGACTTCTAGGTAATACACATCATAAATTCCGGTTCTATTATGAGGACCATTTGCATAGACACTTCCCTTAACCATGAAACCATTTTCAGTTTCTTTTATATCATCTATATTTAATCTAACGACTGGATTTGCAGGACCTGCGGCATGACTTTTGCAACTCAACAGAATAGCTACAAAAATAACCAGCACAACAAAAAACAGTAATTTAACGCCCTTTATCATTCATTCACCAATAATAATTGTTTTTTTATTATTTAAATATTGTTGCTGATGATATGTTAAAGCCCGCCCCCGCATTATAAAAGGAGGTGGGCGAAAATGTTGTATGCAGGTATGGATGTGCATAAGAAGTTTTGTCAGGTCATAGTATGC
>JAGGXG010000062.1 GCA_021163175.1 Thermoplasmata archaeon | reverse complement strand
TACTTTCTTATCCCTCGATAACCATTTTATTATATTTACTCCTTGCATAAATGTATGCTACTCCATATGATAAACATTTCTATTACTTTTTAACAGATGATTCTGGAAAAGTCTGTATTTCTGATATAACTGGCACAATTTGCTCTTTTCTGCAATTATCGCAAACCCAAGTATACGAGATCATTTCTAATATAATAATGCATTTTCTTTCCACAAAAAGGACATCTTTTTGATTGATAACATTGCTCTATTTATAGTTTGTCTGTATTAAAATATCAAATTGCTATCAATTTGCAATTATTCATCAATTATCGAGCCAACAACTATTTAAATAGATTTCGCTTTTTTCAATCGTGAGAAAATGAAAGTCGGTAGTAAAAAAGCATGGGTTATTTTTTTAACTCTCTTATTGAGCTTATCTGTTATTGTGCCCATGAATAGGGTAGCATCTGCACAAATTGGAAATCATGAAATTGTTTTTATAAGCCATACTTACGATGAGATAAGAAATGTTTCCAGATGGACTTATCTGGTAAAATCTGGAAGTCATCCTTCGATAAGTCACTGGGTATTGGAACTGGGAGGGTGCATAGACGAGGATGACATTGTAAATGCATCCGAGTACTATGAATATATGTCTGCTTCTCATCCTGATCCTACCACAGGGTTAGCTGGAATTAAATTTGATATTAGTTATGAGGATAATGAACAAAGAATAGTATGGTTTGAGCTAAAAGGAGATTATCCGGAAGGAGATGTGGAAGTGGCGATAAAGGCAGGACATTGCCAACCTCAATATGGACATGTAACAGGGCCAGTCTGTCCCTGCTATATCAAAGGAAGAGTGTGGCATGATGAATTCCATGATATGAATCATCAAGTAGACGGAATGCAAGATGACGATGAAGAAGGCATAGAAGACGTAGTGTTAGAGTTATATGATGTAAGTGGCAACCTTCTACATACTGCAACCACAGATGAGAACGGAAACTATAGTTTTGCAGTCTCATCCTATGGCTGGTATAGGGTTAAAGTCGCCGATTCAAATTTTGATGGTTTACTAAAGAACTGGTATTCAAGCGATAGAAATGACGATCATCAAACATGGGTGTATATTGGATGCGGAGAATGTGAGAAGCATGCTGATTTCGGCTTTTTCCACGCGTGTATAAGCTTGCAAAAAACAGGACCCACGCAAGCATTGCTAGGGCAGCAAATAACATATCATTTTGTTGTAGAAAATTGCGGCGATGTCGTGCTGCATGGCGGCGCCCATGTTTATGATAAGTTGTTGAATCCGTATGGCGATCATGAAATATGGGAGCATGTTGTTTGGCCTGGCGAGGTATATGAATTCGATTATAACTATACAATTCCATGTGATTTCTGTGGTTTGCTCATAAATAATGCAACGGCTGTCGGTCATCCTTGTTTATGCAATCATTATTATCCAAATGTATATGATAATTCCAGCTGGACTACAAATGTAACTTGCTCTCCATGCACTCAATGTTTGGTAATCGATGCTACACATTGGGGCTGGGTAGAAAAAAATGATCCATGCGACAACCATTATGATGATGATAAAATACATGTTAGGGCAAAACCAGGATGTTGCTGCTGTAAGAACGCAAGAAGAGCGTACTATTATTTTGATATATCAAATCTTCCAGAAGGTAAAATCATAGAGGCTAAATTTATAGTTGATCCAGAAGGAAATAAAGGAGCTGGCTTGCTTGGATTGTATAATACAAGCTGGGATGGAATGCCACCTTTAACATGGAATAATGCTCCACCCATGAAAGAACTGATAGATACAACTTATTATGATGAAAGCACAACACCTTTGATTTTTAATGTAACTTCCCTTTTTTCTTCCAATCCAGATAACATAAGCTTGATGATGAGGTTTCTAGATGACGAGAATCCAGCTCATGAGGAGCACTGTGACCATACTCATCCTCGATTGCTTCTTACTATAAATAAGTGCGCTGATCTCTCCATAACAAAAATCGATGAGCCTGACCCAGTAATAGCAGGCGATATGCTGAAGTACACGCTTGTTGTAACCAATAATGGAATAAACGATGCCAAAAATGTAATCATAACCGACAATCTCCCCAATGAAATCCAAAACCCACAATATTCCGCAGACGGCGGCGCCACCTGGCATGCATGGAATGGTTCCTTTTATATTCATTTCCTGCCGAGTCACGCTACCCAGCAAATTCTGATAAGAGGTATTGTTTCCATCAATGCGCCAGATAAGATAAATAATACGGCTGAAGTGAATTCAACCACGCTTGATACAAATCCAGCCAATAACCGTGATTGGGAAGAGACCACCATACTGCATCCAGGAATAAATGTAACAAAAGAAGCTGTTCCATCCGTAATACATTCTGGAGATAATGTTACATATTATGTAAACATAACAAACAATGGAGACTGCATGCTTTACAATGTTACGATAAAGGATAGCAATAATTTGTCTTTTTCATATAGTAGCGGAGACGATGGCGATGGAATACTGGAATTAGGAGAAACATGGAGCTATATGGCAAGAACAACGATATATATCAGCACTCAAAACAGAGTAAATGTATCGGCAGAAACTATTGCAGGAAGTCGTGTATATGGAGAGGATTCTGCATATGTAACGGTTATTCACCCAAGCATAAGCATAGAAAAGGAAGTAAGTAATGACAATTCAACATGGCAAAAAAGCATAACAATTCATGAAAATGACATTGCATACTGGAAAATTGTTGTTAAAAACACAGGAGACTGCAATCTTTACAACATATGGCTCAATGATAGTGGAATAAACAAATTCATTTCATCATTAGCAATAGGAGAAAATAAAACAATATATTGGCATTCTTCATATTCATCAGATTTCACAAATATTGCAAATGTTTCTGCAAAAGATGAGTTAGGAAAAGTCATTAAAGCAAGCGAT
>JAGGXG010000010.1 GCA_021163175.1 Thermoplasmata archaeon | reverse complement strand
TAATTAAGGAATGGAAAGAAACAAAAGAGGAGTATAGAATCTTAAAGAAATTGAAAGAGTTAACAAAATAACCCTTCGCCCCTGACTCTCTGCTTGCTAACGCAATCATACAGGGAAATCATTTATATTTCCTTTCTATTTTCCAGTATGAATTGGATTAAAGTTGTTGCTATAGGCATGGCTTTTATCTTATTGCCGATTTCATTTGGAAATGTTGGGATGGATGCAAGTGTTGAAAGCCCTCAAATAGAAAGGCAGGAGGCAAAGCCTGTCATTGTAAGCAAAGAAAATCCATTCTATGCATTGATTGCCACACCAGTAGCTTTATATTACAATGGAGGAATGCATGTGCAGCCTTTGCTTGTGGAAAATATGTCGAATCCGTCGGCAGCGATAAAAAGATTTGGAGAATATTATGATTTGAGCAATGCAATCGTGGTGGAAAATGAAGATATTGAGAAAGCGAGCATGGAGCTTGCGACAAAAATATGGAATAAAAGCAGCAAGGCAATGGTTATAGAAAATAGCCACAACGGCTATAAACTTGGTGTAGCAATTGCAAATCTCGCCAGCTATGAAAATATACCCATATTCGTTACAAACGATATAGACAACATAAAAAATGCCTTGAAAAAGCTTGGTGTAAGCGAGTTATACATCGTTGGAAATTTAAATAGCCATAGCTATAAAGCCAGGGTTTTCAGAAGCATTGATGAAATAAAAAATTTCATGGTTGATTATGTCAAAAATAAATTTGGAGAAGTTGATTACATCGTCATCACAAATCCAAAGGATGTAAAAAGAGCTAATGTACTGGATTCCATAGAATATAAATTCCATGGTGTTGTGAATTCTGGAAGTACTTTACATGGATTGCATATTTTGCTTACAGGAATGAATTATTCTCGCTACCATTATTTTGAAATTCCCCCCTCATATAAACATGCTAGAATTAAAATTGATTTGATCAATCTGGATAGCGATGACGTTGAAAAATGGGGCGATCGTTTATTTTTACATTTGACCACGCCAAACAACATAACATTCGTTTATACCTCCACGGCTGCTGGCATCCCTGTCGTTAAAAACGGAAGTATTGTTATCGATAGACTCCATTTTGAAACGAGTGTTTACAACATGCCTGGAATGTATAGAGCGGATGTTATGGGAACATGGATAATGAAAAACAAGGGAAGGTATATTCTCAACATAACGGTGGAAAAAATAGATGACACTTCATATTCTCTAATGCATGATTTATCATGCCTCGCTTCATATCTGGCAGCCTATCATCATGGCATTGTTTTTGCCTCTCCAAATTTTGCCTTTGCTGGCAATGAAAGCGTTGGAATAAATGGCATAGCATATCCTGTAAAAAATGAATGGCTCGTTAAGCCATGCAATGAGCATGTTATGGCGATACACGATGAATTAAACCAGTTGCTTTCAAAAATCTCAGGAAAAGAGGGATATGAACTATGGAAGTATTATTACGAGCATCCAATATACATAGCATTGCTCGGCGACGCCACAATGATTCCAATGTTCTATTATCACAATCCAGATAGCGATTATCTCAGTGGGCAGGGTGTAGCCAGTGATTTTATTTATGGCGATGTCGATCCATTGCCAGATGACATTGAAAACGATAGCTATACCTACTATCCTACAATGGAAAATGCTGTTGGCAGGGTTACGGGCTATGATAGCGAAGACTGCTCTGCTTTGATAGCACGAACAATATTTTACAACGAGATAATAAAGCAGCTTGGAGAATGGAAGAGAAATGCAACTGTGCAGACGGGTACAGGAATAGAATTCCAGAAAATACCCATAGTAACGCCTTTGAGTAACATACTGAAAAGCTACATGGGCTTTGGCCCTGTGAGAGATGAGCCAACGAAGTTTCCAACGGGAGAAAGCAAATTCATAAATATGCGAATAAGCAACGATTTCGCCACGCACGGATTCAATGTAAAAAGTGCCCACCGCCTGGAGGCGCAGCGGGAGGGCGTGATCCTCCACAGACATGGAAGTGAGTATCAGCTTGAGAGTAATTACATATTTGCCTTTGACCATGGAACATATTATCTCTATGAAGCTGGAGACATGCTCGATTTTGATCAGTTTGGAATGGGATTGAAAACTGGACTTTCGGGCAAAGGAAGCTTTGATGTCCGCCATGTTGTCAACATGCCATACAAGCCGAGTGTAGCTTTCATTGAAAGCTGCCTCGTCGGCAAAATAGAAGGATTACTGCCTCAAAATTGCGTAAGCCAGGCTTACATTCATGCTGGAGTTAATGCATTCATTGCTTCAACAAGATATACGGCGGATCCTGGCTATCTCGAACCAGGATTGATTTTACCCGGCTTCGGATTTTATGGATATTTCAATGCAACAAAGAATCTGATTTTGCATGGTGAATATCCAGATCTGCATTTTGGAGCATTGCTAGCAGAAGACTTTATCCTTAATTTATTTCAGAACCAAACAACAGGCGTGGCTTTAAGAAATGCGAAGAATGTTTATCTTTATAAAGATGCAAATTCAACATTCATGTGGACTCCTCCTTTATATGATGGCTCAAATGAAAAGCCAGCATGGAACAATGGTCATGGAACAAGAGTGCTGGATAAAAAATACGTCTGCATACATGAATTTACTTTGTATGGTGACCCAGCCTTCAATCCATGGAATTAAACT
The DNA here is from genome assembly GCA_021163175.1 of Thermoplasmata archaeon. Taxonomy (GTDB): domain Archaea; phylum Thermoplasmatota; class E2; order UBA202; family JdFR-43; genus JAGGXW01. The sequence continues at coordinate 2,053 of JAGGXG010000010.1, read as the reverse complement.
CCTGCCCACATTATCAGATACTCGCCATTGCCATCAAATCTATGGCACGCTCTATAGCTTTATTTAAATGAGGTGGCAATCCTTTAATACCCACATCCAAAAATCCTCTTATGAGTAATGATTTTGCTTCATCTTCATCTATGCCACGAGCCATTAAATAATTAAGTTGCTCTTCCGCCAGCTTCCCGATTGCTGCCTCATGCGAGAGCTCTACATTGGCGACACTCGATTTCAACTCTGGTATTGTATGTATGATTCCCTTTCCCATAACCATTCCAGAACATTCCATGTGTCCTTTCGCTTCTATTGCATTTCCTTCTATTAAGCCTCGTGATATGACTTTTGCATCCTGTGCTATTATCCTGCTTATTATCTCAGCTTTTGCCTTCCTTCCATTTAATCTTGCTATTGCCCCTATATCAAAGTCTGAGTTCTTCCTTGCATATAAAATGGAATAAAATCTTGCTATTGCTTCTTTCTCTAAAATCGCAATGGGATTGCTTTCTATTTTTTTGGCTGGCGTCAATGCAATATAGTTTGATATGAATGTCGAGCCTTCTTCAAGATATGCGGAGCTTCTGGGATAAACTTCAACATTCTCTTCCCAGTTATGAATCATTGTATATGTGAGGTAGCTTCCTTTCTTTAGATGGTATTGCGTTATGCTTGCATGCAGTCCATTGAAAGTTGTTGCCATGCATCCAGAAATCATGTCGAGGCGAGAATTTTCTTCAAGAACAATTATATTATGCAAAATTTGTTTAAATTTATCCGATTTTAAAAGAAATGCAGTTTGAACAGGCATCGTAACATGCTTTCCTTCAGGTACTCTTATGAAATATCCAGTCTGTCTTTTCTCAAGCACCATCTTTGTATATTTATCCTTCCTACCAAAAAATTTGGGCAAATCATACTCTTTCAATGCTTCTTCTATCGGCATTATCTCAACATTCTTTCCCTTCCTTATCTCCTTTATGAAATCATCCTCTGCAAGAAACGATGCCTCTCTTTTCATCTTCCTATCAAATCCTACTTTTTCAAGTTCTTCCATTTTTTCACCTGCATTTCTTGCATTCTTCATATCCATTTTCTTTTATGTTTTTGAGCACTTCATGAGGTGGGCCACTGCATATTATTCTTCCATCTATCATAACATGGGCAAGCTTTGCTTCAATAAAATCAAGTACATAACCAGTATGTGTTATTATTATGGCTGATTTTTTTCTTTCCTTTATTTTTTTGTCTTTCTCAAGCAGTTCATTTATCACCTTCGATATTATATAGATATTTTCCATATCCACGCCAGATTCAGGTTCATCAAGCAAAAGCAAATCTGGCTTTTGAGCAGCTATTTGCAAAATTTCAGCTCTTTTCCTTTCTCCTCCCGAAAATCCCTTGTTTATCTCCCTCTTAATATAATCCTTCATATTCAATTTTTCCACATATTCTTGCAGCCCATTTTTGCCTATCTTTTCAAGCAACTTTTCCATTTTTAAACTTACTTCAGGAGGATTTTGAAAAGCTAGTCCGATGCCAAGTTTTGCACGTTTCCATACTGGCAAATCATTCAGTAACTTTCCTTTAAAAATGATTTCCCCTTCTTTTATTTCATATGGCGGCAAACCCATTATGGCTGCCAACAACGTGGACTTGCCTGAGCCATTGGGCCCAAATATTGCATGCACTTCTCCTTCTCCTATTTCAAGATTAACGCCTTTCAATATCTCCTTTCCATTAGCCTCTACCCTCAAATTCTTTATTTCCAGCATTTAGGCTGAAATGCAATCATCTATATAAATTTTAGGCTAATCCAAAAAATTGAGCATATTTTTCAATGTTTTGATTGCTCGTTGTAACACAAAATTCTTCTCCAAAGCATTTCCTAAGAGCTTTTTCAATTTTTGAACCTATGCTTGTGCATCGCATCTTCTGGCTTATAAAAGATTATATTGTCATTTCCATACATGCCAACAATTTCTATTCCAGCATTTTTTAGACATTCAAGTATCTCTTCCTTTCTGTAATTCTTGTTGCCAAACATGCTTATTCCCTT
>JAGGXG010000005.1 GCA_021163175.1 Thermoplasmata archaeon | reverse complement strand
GCATGGAATGGATGTTGAAATAGTTGTTGGCGATGCCCATATGCTTCCTTTTGCCGATAACACTTTCGATATCGCAATATGCAATCTTTTTTTAATGTGGGTTAAGGATCCACAAAAAGTTGTAAATGAAATGGCGAGAGTTGTGAAACATGGAGGAAAAGTTGTTGCTACACTTGAACCTGATTTTGGAGCGAAGATACACTGGCCTCCTTATCCAAAAGTGGATGAAATTTTTGCGGGAAAAGCAATAAAAAATAGAGGTGGCGATCCTTATATTGGAAGAAAATTGAGGATGCTTTTTGTCAGAGCCGGATTGAAGACCGAGGTAGGAATAGGAAATAAAAGAATATGGAATTGTGAAGAGGATAAAGCATCCTATATAAGGGCGAGAGATTTTTACTGGAAAGTTTTGAGGAGGGAAGGACTGAGCGAGGAAGAAATAAAAGATTGGGAGGAAAAGCATTTGAAATCGATAGAAGAAGGCATAGAATTCAATTTTTTCCCTCAATTCTATGCCATTGGAATAAAATCTTAACTCTTGCGGAATAGATAGCCGCCGAGCAATATGAATGCTATGGAAAGGACAATCATTACCGTTAAATCAATCACAACGTTAAATTCATTTATTCCTACGGCAAAATAACGCATTGCATCCACACCATATGTGAGAGGATTCAATTTGACTCCTATCTTTAACCAGGATGGAAGCATTTTTGTTGGATAGAATGCTCCACTCAAAAATATCATTGGCTGTATTAGAAAATTCATCACCATTTGAAATCCTTCCATACTCGTCATTTTACTCGCCACAGCCAATCCAAATGAAACAAATGCTACGGAAACAAGAAACATTGTTAGCACCATACCTGGTATGGATTCAATTCCCTTGAAATTCACTCCCATTATAATGGCAAGAACAATTATTATTGCGCCTTGTAAAATAGCTTGGGTTACACCGCCGAGCATCTTCCCGATTAATATGCTCTCCCTCTTTATTGGAGCAACCAGCATTTCTTTAAGGAAACCAAACTCGCGATCAAAGACTGTTGTTATTCCAGATATTGTGGAAGTAAAAACCATTGTCATTACAAGTATGCCGGGCGTGAGAAATGAAAGAAAATCTCCTTCGAAAGGCATTTTAAATGCGTTGTTGAAAGCGTTTCCAATTACACCAAGCCATAGTAATGGCATAACTATTGTTGTAACAAGCCTCACCTTTTGACGCCATAACCTTATTAACTCCCTCAAATAAACTGCATACACATCGCCCATCATCTTCTCATCCTCCATCTCCTCTTTATTGCTTCCATTTCATCTCCAGCCTCCTCTCTATATGCCTTGCCCGTATAATGAATGAAAACATCTTCTAGGCTCGGCTCCTTATACATTATGCTTTTTATTTCTATGTCTTTTGCAAGCGCAAACACCCTTGGTATTTCTTTTTCAGCTTTTTTTGCCTTTATTATTATCTCGTTATCGACGATCATGGCGTTGAATCCATTTGAAGAAAGTATGGCAGCCATTTTATTTGCATCACTGCACCTTATTTTTATAACATCTCCTCCTATCGAATCCTTCAGCTCGGATGGCGAGCCTAAAGCGACAATCTTTCCCTTATCGATTATGGCAACCCTGTCGGCAAGCTTGTCTGCCTCCTCCATATAATGCGTTGTTAGCAAAACTGTGACGCCCTCGTTGCGCAGCTTTTCAATATAATTCCAGATATGCCGACGAGTTTGTGGGTCAAGCCCAAGCGTTGGTTCATCAAGGAAAAGGATGCGCGGCTTGTGCATGAGCCCGCGGGCTATTTCAAGGCGCCGCCTCATGCCGCCAGAAAATGTTTTTACAAGGCTATCCGCTCTTTCTTGCAGCTCCACCATCTCCAAAACCTCTTCTATTCTTTTTCTTCTTTCGTCTTTTTTCATATGATAAAGCCTGCCATGGATATCGAGATTTTCTCTTGCCGTTAAGCGATCGTCGAGGCTTGGATCCTGAAAAACGATGCCAATGCTATGCCTTACTTTTCCAGCTTGAGTTACGACATCGTAGCCATTTACTTTTACTTTTCCCTTTGTTGGCTTTAAAAGAGTGGCGAGAATGCTTATGGTCGTTGTTTTTCCAGCTCCATTTGGGCCAAGTAATGAAAATATCTCGCCATATTCTATTTCCAGCGAAATCCCATCTACAGCCCTTATTCCATCAAATTCTTTTATTAGCCCTTCTATTTCTATTGCTTTCATTTTTCAGCCTCCTGTACAACTCGTCCAAAATTTTATCCACTTTCCTTTCATCGATGCTCCCGATCATGAAAATGACTTTTTTGAATTTCTCATTTTTAAAAAAATTTGCAATGCTCTTCAGCTCTTCATCGTCAAAAATTTCTGCAGTGGCAGCTATATGGGAATGCAATTTTTTGTAGAATTCATCTTTTATTTTCTCGATTCCATCGAAAAATTTCCTCCCTCTGTTGGAAAGAGAATATATCACGCGTCTCCCTTCCCTTTTTGATGAAATGATTCCTTCCTTTTCCATTGATTTAAGCAATGGATATATGCTTCCTGCACTTGGCTTATATCCGAGTTTTTCATAGCATGCTTTCATTATTTGATAACCTGTTGATGGCTTGTTTGCAATCTGCTTCAGTATAAACATCTTCAGTATAGCTTTCATACTAAATCGATATATCGATTTAGATATATAAATTTTGAGACATTACAAGTTTAGGCATACCAAAATATTTATATCTGCTTTTATTTAATGATGTGGAATTAAAAAGGAGAGAAGAAGATTATCTTGAGGCAATATATGAAATTTCAAAAAGAAAGGGAAAAGCGAGAACAACTGATTTGGCAGAATATTTAGGAATAAAGCCTGCAAGTGTTACAGAAATGTTGCAAAAGTTAGCTGCAAAAGGATTGCTCGAATATCATCGCTATAGTGGCGTCGTATTAAGCAAAAAAGGAGAGGAAGTTGCTCTATCGGTGAGAGAGAGGCACGATACAATAAGAGAGCTTTTGAAATATTTGCAGGTGCCTCCAGATATTGCTCAGAGAGATGCATGCATAATGGAGCATAATCTCAGTCCTATAACAATAATACAGCTTAAAAAATTCATAAACTTCATAAAAAATTGCCCCAAGAATGCACCAATATGGCTTGAGCATTTCAAGAAATACTCGGAAACAGGAGAATTTGATTGCCGCGAAGAATGCGAGAAAATTTAGGCAAACCTTAATTACCACCTAAAGGATATATATGATGAACATGACGAATAACATTATACCACTGGCATTCATGGCGCCTGGCGAGCGCGGGCAGATAGTGGAGATTAGAGGCGGATATGGAATGGCAAAACGCCTTTACGGCATGGGATTAACGCCCAATAGTGTTATCGAAGTCATTGTTTCAAATCCAGCTGGTCCCATACTGGTTAATGTGCGTGGCAGCAGGGTTGCCATAGGAAAGGGAATGGCTATGAAAATATTTGTAAGGAGAATATGAAAGCAAAGGTTGCTTTCATTGGCAATCCAAATGTTGGAAAAACAGAATTGTTCAATCGTTTTACCGGGCAGCATCAGCATGTTGGGAATTGGCCTGGTGTTACAGTAGAAAAAAAAGTTGGTAAATGTGTTTGTTATGGGAATGAGCTTGAAATAGTTGATTTGCCCGGCACATATAGCCTGACTGCATATTCCATTGATGAGCTGATTGCAAGAAATTTTATAATTGAGGAAAAGCCAGATGTTGTTGTTGACATAATAGATTCAACAAATCTTGAAAGGAATCTGTATCTTACATTGTCCCTTCTTGAAATGGATGCAAATGTTGTCGTTGCCCTGAACATGTGGGATATTGCAAGGAATAAAGGAATGGAAATAGATGTTAAAAAACTTGAAGAATTGCTTGGTGTGCCTGTTGTTACAACAGTTGCAATAACTGGCGAGGGCATAGAAAAATTGAAGGAAACCATAGTCAAAGCAATTAAAGGAAAGAGAAGGAAAATAGAATGGAGTTATGGAAAGGATGTGGAGGAAGTAATTAAAGAATTGCAGGAAATCATATCAAAAGAAGAAAAATTTAAGGACTATCCTTCAAGATGGCTCGCAATAAAGATAATTGAAGGAGATGAGGAAATAATTAAGAAAATAGAGGAAAGCAAATATAAGGATGAATTGTTAAAGATAGCCTCACGAATTAAAGATGGAGAAACTGTTATTGCAGAGAGAAGATATAAAATAATAGGGAAAATAATTGAGGAGGTTTTGAAAAAAGAGGAGGAAGAGTGGTCTTTCTCTGATATGCTCGATCATGTTTTCCTTCACCCCATTTTTGGCATTCCAATATTTCTGGCTTTAATGTATGTCGCTTTTCAATTCACCTTCTCATTTTCAGCCCCATTTTCAGATATGATCGATACCTTTTTTTCATGGCTCGGTGAGATTGCTAAAAATAACATATCAAATGCCATGATGGCTTCTTTCATTTCAGATGCTGTACTTGCCGGCGTTGGAAGTGTTCTGGTTTTTGTTCCTCCCATCTTTTCTCTATTCTTTGCCCTTTCATTGCTTGAAAACAGTGGCTATCTTGCCAGAGCTGCCGTTGTTATGGATCGGATCATGCATAAAATTGGATTGCATGGAAAATCAATAATTTCAATGATCATGGGATTTGGTTGCAACATTCCAGGCATATTGGCTGCCCGCACCATTGAGAATAAAAGAGACAGAATAATCACTGTGATGATAAATCCTTTGATGAGCTGCAGTGCAAGATTGCCAGTATATATTCTGCTTGCAGGCGTTATTTTCAAAAGCTCTGCCATGGCTGGGGCGGCGGTCTTTTCAATGTATTTACTTGGAGTTGGCCTTGCTATCATAATGGCTATGATTTTTAGAAAATTTTTATTTGGAGGGGAGCCACCAACATTTATCATAGAATTGCCCCGTTATATGTTTCCAAAAATAAGCAACGCAGCAAGAGACATGTGGGAGAAGGGTAAGTGGTTCATAATAAAAGCTGGAACATTCATTTTCCTCGTTGCCATAATAGTATGGTTCCTGTCAAGTTTTCCATGGGAAGCTACGCATGGAGGCGTTTATATAGAAAATTCTTATGCAGCTTTACTCGGACACGCCATAGAGCCAGCTTTACGCCCATTTGGCTGGCGGTGGCAGGCGGGCGTCGCATTGTTCTTCGGCTTTCTTGCTAAGGAAGCGATAGTTGGAACATTTGGCGCGCTGGCTGGCGAGTCAGCAAGCGTAGCTGTAGCAACATGGTTTACTCCTCTAACAGGTTTCGCCTACATGGCTTTCGTTTTGATATATTTTCCATGTGTGGCAACGCTTATCGTCATGCTTCGCGAGATAGGAAAGAAATATACACTCATCACAATAACATACACGATTAGCCTCGCTTTCATCGTTGCTGGACTGATTGAATTGATTGGATATGCAGTGGGGATAACATGAAGATTGGAATGAAGGAAAGCAGAATTGTGGCATCATATGCTGTTATGGCAGCTATTGCATATCTCCTGGTTGCGATTCTCGAAATAACGGGAGTTAAAATAACTCGTGACATATTGGGGGGGCTTGCATTGTTTGTTATATCTGCAATATATTTTGCAGGAATAAAGGAAACGGTAGCGAGAAGCTATAAAGGCATTTCTTTCATATTCGGAGGCATCATATTGTCTCTAATATTTGGAATAATGTATTTATTCATTTTCCTCGCTGGGATTCTTGAATACATGATTGGCAATGCAGCGTTTCCTTCCATACGGGTGGAAATAATTCTCGCCCTCCTTATCACACCTCTCGCCTATTACCTTTACAGGATGATAAAATGATATTTGAAATAGAAAATATGGCATTTGAGCTGCCGGCATCCACGCTTTTGACAGGGCCAATGGCGGCAGCTAAACCAATATTTGCACAAAAATTTATTGTAAAATGGATCGAAAATGGAGGCAAAGTTGCATATTTTGCGACAAGCAGTCCTGTAGATGGCGTGATATCAAATTTGAAGGTGCTTGGTCTGGAGGAAAAAATGATGGATAAAATAACATTCTTCGATTACAATCCACAAATGAAAGAAATTAAAGAGATTGAGAAAGGATATGCAGGGAATTTCTCTGATGAAAAGCAATTAAAGGAAGCATTGAATATGGTAAACGATGGCATTGTAGTCATTCCTTCGTTCACTCTCCTTTTAGTTGGGGTTGAAGATAAAAAAGCTCTGGCATCCATTTTAATCGAAAATTTGTTTGAAAAAGATATAACAAATTTTGTTGCTGTTAACTCAGCAATGTTTAAAGAAATAAATAAAATGCTTGAAGAAAAAGCTGATAACATTTTGGAATTTATAAAAAAGAAAGATGGAATATATATTAAAGTTGTAAAATTTAAAGGAGAGACAGCATTTAAAGAATGGTTATTCGATTTCCCGATGCATTTGTTCCATAGAACAAAGAAAGAAGTGGCGGAGAGGACGGCAAAGCTCATAAAAGAGAAGAAAGGTTTATAATACATGGAATTTTTTAAATTATGAATCCAAAAAATGGATGTATTATTCTAATTTCTGCATTCCTGTTTATTTCTCCTTCCATGCAGCCTGCAATTGAATGGCATACAAGAATTTCAAAACCATTTTCAATTGAATATCCATGCAAGATTGAATGCATGAAAAGTGGCTATGTTGCTATTGTTGAGACGCAGAATATTCTAACAGGAAAAAGCGGAACATTGATTGTAAAGCTGAATGAAAATGGAAGGAAGGAATGGGAAAAATTTTATGGAGGCGGGCATGCCTCTTTATTGGCTTTAAATGAAACCCTTGTTATCCTCCTTCCGTATGGCGGAAAAGTCTGTTTAATAAAGATGAATGAAAATGGAAATGAAATATGGAATCATACCATAAATTTTTCATGTAACTTTAGCAGGGCAAGAAGCATAATTAAAATTGGAAAGAACTATATTTTTTCGCTGGAAAATATGGAAAAAAGCATTCTTGTAAAAATTGATGAAAATGGCACAATTGAATGGGAAAGAATATACAATGGAAGTGCTTCGATTGTAAAAACAGGAAATGGATATGTGATTGTTGATGATTTTGCGTATCTCAAAAATTACACCGTTATTGAAAAATATGATTTTGGCGACAATATTCAATGGAAAAAGAAAATAAATGGCACGAGCTACAATGTTTTTCCTGCCATCGATGGATTTTTACTTGAGCATGGCTATGGTGGCAGGGCATGGATTAAATTCGATGAAAATGGGAGGCAGCAATGGAATAAAACATTTGAAAAAGGAATAGGAATATCTTCATGCAGTGTTGACAACGGCAGCTATTTAATGGCTGGAACAAAAATACGTGAGCCATTCCCAAAAGAAGAAGGCATTTTGATAAAGATAGATGAGAATGGAAATGAAATATGGAGGAAAACATATTTCATGCCCCGCTATAACCTTGGAGGAGTATTTCTTATCTATGGTGTTGGCTTCGTTGATGCAAAAGAATGCGAAAATGGAGTTATAATCATTGCTTATAGAGATGCAGAACCAAATGCACTCTTTGTTTATTTTCCTCCTCTATTCATTTTTCTTATATGGCTTTCTTTCATTAAAACAGATGCATTTGTTGTAAAATTATATATTCCAGTATGATGCCATTTTCTTTTTTAATGCTTCCATAACGTCGTTGCATTGCCTTCCATCTCCCTTATCATTATAACTTAAAGGAATACCAAGCATCGTAGCCACTTCTTTTGCAACTCCTTTCGAGAGAGTTTCCACAACATATCCCCCCTCAAGGCTGCAAACAATTCTCTTCTGCACTTCCATGAATTTTTTTATTATCTCACCATAAAAATCAATGCCAAGTTTTAATCCGCCGAGAGGATCGCCATAATGACTGTCAAAACCTGCCGAAATGAGAACAAAATCTGGCTTGAATTGCTCTGCAACTGGAATGAAAATTTCATCCAGAAGTTTTTCAACGCATATTTCACCAGAACCATAAGGAAGAGGAGCGTTTAATGTATAACCCTCACCCTCACCTTTTCCTATTTCTTCGATTCTTCCCGTGCCAGGATAATGGGGGAAAAGATGAATGGAAGCATATAAAACATCGCTCCTGTCATAGAATATATCCTGTGTTCCATTTCCATGGTGGACATCGTGGTCAAATATGAAAACTTTTTTCCCTCTTTGCGTGAGCCAGTTGGCAGCGATGGCAACGTTGTTGAATATGCAGAATCCCATGGAATGATTGCGTGTTGCATGATGCCCGGGAGGACGAACCAGAGCAAAAGCCTGGCTATGCTTGCCCTTCAAAATTTCCTCGCAAGCTTTTACGACGCCGCCTGCGGCAAGTTTGGCGACTCTGTAGGTATGTTCATTGGTATATGTATCCATATCAAGCCAGCCAATATGGCGGGCATTCTGAATCATTTGGATGCTATGAACTTTGGCTATTTCCTCCTCGCTTATTTCATATGGTTCCTGCCAATCCAGCTTTTCATTTAATGGCGAATTCTTCAGATAGCTCACTATTGCCTTTAAGCGGGAGGCATTTTCAGGATGCTCTTCATTGTTGTGCAGAAGATAGGCATTTGAGTATATCACGAGCATGATGGTATAATGAATGCCCTTATTAAATTGTACGCAAAATCATTCACAAGCAAGTGATAAAATAATGGCAAACTTGTCTCGATAGAGCTACAACGAGTTTAAAATGGTTTTACTTTCCGTCTTTCTTTTTGTCAAGCAAATCAACCATTTTTCTTTGCAATTCTATTTGCCTCCTCTGATATGGAACAATGTTATTTTCGTGAATCAACTCTTCGAGTAAATCCATTATTTCCCTGTAGGGATGTACGCCATGTAATTCATAATAGCTTCTCGCCCTCGGCACATCAACACTTTTTCCTCCGCCTGCAAACCCAAAAAATCCAAACCTCTTTTTCGTTTCCATTCCCAAGGCAGCGAAGCTTTCATCTTCACCAAGTCCAAAGCCGGATGATGTTATTGGAATTATATTTCCAAATCCAAAAATTCTTCCCAACAGACCCTGCTCGCCTCCCAGATCACTTATTTTTTCATATCTTAAGCTTCTTTTCTTCCTTATCAACATTCCTCCTCTGAGAATGAGGCGATAATTCGTTATTATGTAGCGATGGCTTTTCCTGTAGATTTCGGTTACAAATGCTCCAAAAATGAAAACAATGGTATTGTATGCGGGAATTAAAAGCTTGAAACTATTCCATGCATCGAATTTCCACATGATAAGAACTGCAATGCCTGCTATAATCATATATGTGATAAAGATGCGCCATCTTATCAAAAGCAAAGAAGCAATTATTCCAGCAATAGCCAGACCAGCTATCCATAATGCTATCGAAACATAAGGATTTCCAAATATGCTATATTTCACATAAGCCCACGCCAGAAACAACCCCCATATCAAGGGCGCAAGCCACAATGCATGGTATTCCATAAAAGACAATGGATGAGGAACCAATTCATGCAATATTTTCTCGCCTTCAAACAGCTTGATATTCACAATAAAAATCAGAGGAGCGATGATAAAGTTTTCTCCTATGTGAATCCTCCGCTTAATATTAATTGCTGATCATCTTATATTTTTTGCGTTCTCCTATCCGAGGTTTATCCCTCTTTATGG
>JAGGXG010000099.1 GCA_021163175.1 Thermoplasmata archaeon | reverse complement strand
GACAAACTTCTTATGCACATCCATACCTGCATACAACATTTTCGCCCACCTCCTTTTATAATGCGGGGGCGGGCTTTAACATATCATCAGCACCAATAAAAACAATCATCAATATTTTCGTGTTTTATTTTAAAGATCCGATTGTTTTCATACTCCTAGTAGTCACATAAATTGGTTTTCCAAAGTATTCTGATAGAACCTTCTCCAGTTTTGATCCCACAGTTGCATAATGTATGCCTCTTTTCTTAAAATTATATTATCTGTGTTGACAACTTTAACAATTTTCAAATTACGGTTTTCAATTTTTTTGCATAATTTAAGCATTTGCTCTTGTGTCATCCTCGCATTTTTGTAAATGTTGATTCCTCTTACAAATGCAACCCCTTCTTTCCAGTTATCGTTAGATTTATGCTTCATGATTTTCACCAATCTCATCAGTATTAATAATCTTTCTCAAAGCAGGGGATTTGGTTTTTTTCATAGCGAGTTTGCGAATAAACGAATGCCATAGTGGGTTTGGATGTAGCGTGGAAGCCTTTTATTCGCTGTTATCCGTATGTTCATTTTCAATATCATTATTTAAACACTCTCTCAAGATATTGCTTAAATTTTTCTTTAAATTCTTCTTGGTGTCCAGAGCTTGGGAATGGGATATGCTCATCATGAACAACATTGAAGCCTCTCTCCTCTAATTCATGATGAAATATTTCAAAAACGTTCTTTTTAATGAGGATAATTGGGGTATCTTTTGAAATTAGCTCATCTACTTCTTTAATTTTGTTTTCTAAATTTTTTCTGATAATTTTATTTCTTTCTCTTCGCTTCCTATCATTTATAGGAGTATCGACCGCATCTATCAAATAGAATCCCTGTTCTTTAAATCTTTGTAGATACTCGTGCTTTTGTCCTCTTTGATAATTGTTTTTAAAATCAGGAAAAATCACTTCCATAACTGATTTAAACAAAAAATCATATTTCTCTTGACCAAGATTGTAAAAGAACCTTTCTTCACTTTTTGGGGGTGATTCTGCTATGAGCAAGCATTTTATTTTTCTGGGTTTATATTTCTCTCTTAATTCTTGATAATTTAACATTTTTTCACTCTATTGAGATTTTTTTGGAATGCCTGATAACCACCTGTGGCCTCAATAAAAGAGAAAGAAAGAGAAAATCATATGTTTATGCAGAATATATTGTCAAGCTCATATGATTTTGAGTTTCCAGCATTGTCCCATGCTGTGACTTTTAACCAATGCACTCCTAAGCTTGGATTCCATACCCATGTATATGGTTTGTCAACTGTAATATTCTTCATTCCTTCTTCATCTGTGGACACAACAACATGCTGTATACCAGACAGCTTATCAGATGCCTCTATCTCAACCGTTATTTTCCCAACAACAATGGCATTGTAAACGATGCCCGGCAGCGGAATCGGCGGCAGCATCTCCCGCCCCAGTATGTTTACATACATGAATCCTTTTAGCGGTTTAGTTACATAAACGGATGGTGGCGTCCTGTCTATCGTGAAGTTTCCTGTGGTGCAGATTCCAACATTTCCTGCATCATCTATAGCCATAACCCTTATTTTATATTCACCATCATCAAGCCCGGAAGTGGAAAAAGCAAGTTCCCCATCGTTATTCGTGCCATTTCCATTCGGCACATAATACCATTCCCCATCAAAATAATAGAATATGTATATGTCTCCATTCAAATCTTCATCTACATCATCGTAAGCTTCCCATGTTATTTCTATCGTCTCATTATCTCCGAATGTCTCTCCTTCTTTTGGAGATGTTATATTTATTCTTGGGGGATTGTTATCGAGGATAAATTTATTTGAATATGCTGTGCCAGCATTTCCTGCATCATCTATAGCCACTATTTTAATTATGGCATTGGCTGAATCATTGAAATTGTGTGTATTCCATAAATAGCTTCCAGTATTATTCAAATTTGATTCAATAATTTCCCAGTGGGAACCATTATCATATGAATAATATATGGATATATTCCCACTCAAATTTTCATCCACTTCGTCGCTCGCATTGTATTTAATTTCATATAAGCCTTTAACAAAACTTCCATTTGGTTGTTCTATTGAAATGGATGGTGCCTCTCCATCTATTTTCAAAGTTATGTTATCAATGGCATCGTTTCCAGCTTTATCAACGGCTTTGAAAAATATGGTATGTATTCCATCCGGCAATATTGGATAGCCTTCATAGGGCTGCCATGTTCCATTATCTATTTTATAATACAAAGCCTCGAGGAAGTCATCATATGCGCTTAAAGAAATTTCAACACTTGTATTATACCATCCATTCTTTCCATCTGGCTGGGGTGGGAATATAGTATAATTTATCTCGGGCTTCGTTTTATCAATTTTTATTGTAACGTTTTTCACTGCTTCATAATTATGGTTTGAATCCACACTGTAAAATTCGACGAAGAATATTCCATCTTCTGTGAAACTAATTGTATTTTCATAAACAATCCAGCTTCCATTATTTATACAATAGTAGGTATTGTTTGGATTATCATCAATTACATTAAATGTTAGGCTAACATTGCCGATATACCAGTCATCATTTCCAATGCTTCCATTTATAATCGATGCATTTGCCTGTGTAACAGGAGGATATATATCGTATTCATTCATTAAGGGATAGATATCGCTACTTCCATTTATTTGATATGGTGTATCTCCAATTCCATTGCTGTCGGTATCGCTGCCATTATAATCGTCCCAGTAATTTCCTTCCTGCAATTCCTCGCTATACCATATGTTGTTTCCTTTATCGATTGCATTTATTGTATTTCCTATAAAGTTGTTATGATATATGGTATTGTTGCTGGAGTTGGCGATGATTCCATAATCATTGTTGAAAAATCCATTCTGATAAACAACATTATTGCTTCCTTTTATGGACAATGCCACGGAGCAATTTGAAATGAAATTGTGGTAAATGGTGCAATTGCTTTCGTTAACAAAGATGCCATATGAGGAAATGTTACAATTTGAAATGGTGCAATTGCTTTCGTTAACAAAGATGCCATATGAGGAAATGTTATCTATTGTTACATTTTTGCTTTCCACAATTATTTTTTTTATCATTGCCTTATGCACACCTTCTATCTTTATACTCTTGTTTATCGTTATCGTCTCATTATGCCAGCCTTCCACAAAAATTATTTCACCATCGCTCGCATTGTTTATTGCTTCCTGAATACTGTCATCCTTACCAACATGAAAATTTCCTATGGCGTAAACTGATATTATTACCAGAGATATGATTAAAGCGAGTTTTCTCATTTTTACCACATCCTAAATATTTCAGTCATTTAAATTATTTGCCTAAGTTTCTGTAAGCATTTTTGTAGATTGGAGATGCAACAATTTCATCCTTTCTTTCCCTGAACTCAATTACTTTTTCCTTCGCCTCCTTAGATTCTTCCATTAACTTTTCTGCTTCCTTTCCCCTGATTCTGTTAAGCTTCAAAAATCTATCTCGATGTATGCTTGGAAACACGTTATATGTGCAGAATGGGATTACTCTTTTTCCTGCTGCATAATGTATGCTGCATCTCTGCACCCTGTTGACATCATAATTATAATAATCCTGAAAATGCATCATGCCAAAGAAAAGGAAATACTGATGAAATGCTCCCAGTGCTTTGTAATTTCCTCTCTCAATTATCTCTTCAAGCAATTTGGATATTTTAACACCATTCGGAAGCTCATCTTCCAGTATATAACCTCTGAGTTTTTCCGCCAGCGCCCTGCGCAGGCTTCCATATTTTATGGCTGTCGGTATCAGCTTGGCTCCAAATAAAGCCTTCTTAAGCTTGCTACCATGCATTTCAATTATGTCCATGATGAATCTGTCGACATCTATGAAATCTGTTATAGCATGCATCTTCCTCTTTTCAGCATCGATATAGGCGTAGGTGGCTATGCCGCATTTTTCATTGTTATAAAAGTGCACATGCGGTTCCTTTCCAATTATGTCGGCGAGGGCGGCGACTGTTGGCACAGGATACCATGCATCCATTCCTATACCAAACTCCTTTTCAAGCTCATGGACTATGTCTGATTGCACAACCCTCAGCTTCTCTCTATCTCCCTTTTTTATGAATCCCACGAGCGAGATTGGCTGAAAGTTAACACCTTTTATTCCCTTCTCCACATTATTAATTGCAAATTTAACAATCGATGGCATTTCCTTCAAATTCAGCTGGCTTACAGTTGGAACAAGAACAATGCTTCTAACGCCACCATTATAATATGCTTCCAGAGCAAATGGAAATTCATAATGATTTTTTATGTTGCTATTTGGTTTTGCTGTCACTCCATCGAAAGATGTATATATCGTATTCAGTCCAGCTTCCTTCCATTTTTTTACTCTTTCAACAGCTTTTTCTGGCTCTTCAAAATATTGTATGCCAAGTGAGACAGAATTTGTATTGAGCTGGACATGAGGGGCGCCAAGTTCTTTCCCAACTTTTATTATTTCATGCAAGTCATGTCTCAATGAAGGTTCTCCCCCAGTTATCTGAATTGGAGGCGTATAACCATTCATGTCTCTTGCCACTTCTATCTGCTTTTTTATTTCCTCTACACTCGGCTCATAAACAAACCCAGCCTTTTCCTCATAAAAAAAGCAGTACCAGCATCTCAAATCGCATCTATTTGTTGCCACAATGTTAAGTAAAGCCGTCGAATTTTTATGTGCATCGCACAGCCCGCAGCTCGCCAAATCAAGCTTATGCTTTATCCTCGTATTTAGCTTAGCAGCATAATTTTCTTTTGCTTCAAATTTTTTAATCTGATTCCAGTAATCAATGCTTCCTATTCTTTCTATCGTCCCACTTTCTTTCAAAAGATATACCACTCCATTCTTCTCCACATAGGCAGCATTTATTGTTTTTGGTATCTTGCCATTGCCAATTGTTCGCTCATCAACACTTTTTGTTATTTCCAGTATTTTAAAATTTTCTCTCTCGGCAATTTCTTCAACCATCATGATATCAGAAAAAGCACTTTTTTTATTTAACTTTTTCCTAATTTATTTCTTAATTAATCTTATGATGTTAAAAATTAAAAGAGATAAAAGAGAAAAAGAAATTTTATCGCATTGAATGCATTTTCTACCAAAATAATGAGCCAATTTCTCATATCCATTACTTTGGGCATCGTGACTGGCACTGGATCACTCCACTCACTCTCAGAGTAATGAATATCTTTTGTCTTTACTCTGATAACATATGTTCCATTTTTTTCCCATGCATGACTTGCCTTTACTACCTCTCCACCATTATATGGACCAAGCCATCCCGTTATTGTTCCATCTCCCCAGTCAAACATGTAATAGAGTTGATCCCCATCTTGATCAGTTGTAGAAGTTGAATAAGTATAATTGTGTCCGGGCAATCCAATTTTAATTCCCTTTATTTTTTCGGGCTTATCCGGTGGATTGTTCATCGTTTTTCTTGCACATTTCAAATCAAAATGCCGCCAGTAACAATAACTTATCACAGGATTATCATTGGGGTCGATAGCGATATCGCAGCATCCTCCAACATATCCAACTGAATCAATAACAACCTCATTCCATTTGTTTCCATCCCAGTAAAAATATTCCTGGTCACGGTCGTTTTCCTCTGGGCTATCTGTTCTATAGCATGCTATATGAGGATAGTCATGTGAGTCCAGTGCAAGAGAGCAAGAACCGCCTATGTAGCCCTCCGATGGCACAGTTTCAATATTCCATTTACTCCCATCCCAGTAAACGTATTTTAAATCATAATTTTCCCATCCGTGATATGCAATATGTATATATCCATGGGAATCAACAGCCGAGGAGGCATATCCTATGTCTTTTCCCTCTGTATTGATTGTCTCAATATGCCATCCTGCTTCATCTTTGTAGGCGTGTCTCAATTCATTTCCACAGGCATATACAATGTTTATTTGTCCATTTAAGAAAAATATGGAATGAGCTCCCACACAATACCATCCCACGCGACTATCATTATCAACAGATTCAATATGCCATATTCCATCCCAGTATGCATATTTGAGTCCGTGATGGCGGTAGCCTGCGTAAGCGATATGTGGATGGTCGTGTGCATCAATGACTATTGCAAGATGTGAAAGGGCATCATCATCCACTTTTTTTGTTATATTCCATTCATTTCCATCCCAGTATGCATAATCCAAGTCTCTGTGTCCAAAGTCACAATATGCTATATGTGGGCAGTCATGTGAATCAAGGGCTATTGCAGTTGGAACACCAGTTGCACCTTCTGAATCAACTGTTTCGTTTATCCATTTGTTTCCATCCCAGTATGCATATTTCAAATCATAATTTCCAATGTCGCAATAGCTTATGTGTGGATAACCTTTTGAATCAAGAACGAGAGAAGTGTATCTTCCGACTTTTCCTCTATAATCAACAGTTTCAATTGACCAATTATATCCATTTTCAATGTGCTTAGCATTATTGTTATTAATATATGGGAGTGTAGAAAAAATCAAAATTGCAACCATAAAAATAACTATATTTTTATTCATTTACTCACTAAATACCAATAGTTTAGTATTTAAAAAACTTTCTAAGCTCCCCTTTCAAGACCATCAATATTTTATTCCAAGCTTTGGAATTTCTATTGCTGCGCCTTCTCCTATTTTTCCAACAGCTTTTGCCTCTATGCTTCTATTCAAAATTTGAATTGCTTGCTCGCTTTCTTCTTTTGAAACAACGATTGCCATTCCCATTCCCATGTTGAATGTTTTATACATTTCATGCTCGCTCACATTTCCAAGCTTTTGTATTACTCTAAATATGGGTTGCGGTTCAAAAGGCTCATCGATTATGAATCTGAATTCTCCAATCATCCTTCTCAGCTTATACAATCCGCTTCCTGTTATGTGTGCAATTCCTTTTATCTCCACTTCATCCCATAGTTCTTCTATTTCCTTCACATATATTCTTGTGGGCTTGAGCAATTCATATCCTATGATGCCAATTTCATCAATTTCATCATGAAAAGAGTAACCATTTTCTTTGAAAACTTTTCTTGCGAGGGTGAAGCCATTTGAATGCAATCCATTGCTTTTTAAGCCGACTATAACATCTCCTTCTTTTACATTTCTGGGTAATTCCTTCTCAATAATTCCAACTGCTGTACCAGCCAGATCAAAACCCTTTATTATCTCTGGGAGTGTTGCAGTTTCGCCTCCAATTATTGAAATGCCAGCCTCTTCCACCCCTTTTTCCAATCCTTTGGCTATTTCCCTTGCAACCATTGCATCCATTTTTTCCATCGCAAGATAGTCAACGAAAGCAATCGGTTTAGCACCAACACAGAGCAAATCATTTACGTTCATTGCAATGCAGTCTATGCCTATTGTATCCCATTTTTTCATTTCATTTGCCACTATTATCTTACTCCCAACTCCATCTGTTGACATTGCTATTTTTATTCCATTGTATTCAACGCTATTCTTTTTTCCAATAACTCCTGTTATGGCTTCTATAACCTCATTTTCCTTTTCGATATCCACGCCGGCTTTTGCATATGTAAATTCCATGATATTATTGCAGCATGTTTTATAAGTAAATCGATAAAAAAATATATGCAACCCTTATACCCATTGAATGATAAAGCTTGACATCGAGGAAGGAAAAAAATACAGGGGAAAAATAAAGGTTGCGGAGCTCGAAGACGGAAGCAAGGTGGAGATACCATATTTTGTCATGCGGGGGCGCCGCAAAAAGCCTGTTCTCCTGCTAAACGCCGCCCTGCATGGAGATGAGTTGAATGGAGTAGAAGTCATCATGCGCTTGTTTGAAGAGCTTGATCCAATGCAAGTGGATGGCACCATTGTTGCTGTTCCTGTTGTCAATGTTCTGGCTTTTCGCAGCAGGGATAGATTTGATGTAATTGAAAAAAGGGATCTGAACAGGAAGTTTCCCGGGAAGAAAGATGGGAATGTTACAGAGAAGATTGCATACCATTTTTTCAATGAATTTGTAAAGAAAGCTGACTTTGGAATTGATTTACATGCAGGAATGAAAGGCCATTTGTTGCTGCCTCATGGAAGAGCGAGGACACTGGGCGATTATGCTCCGAAGCTTGAATATTATCAGGCTCTGGGAACAGATATAATTTTCTATCACGAAGGCGAGAAGGGAATGCTTAACATTACTGCTGGAAAGCATGGCATACCAATTGTATGCTTTGAAATTGGTGAAGCAGACAGGCTCGATGATTTTTATATAAATGAAGGAATGAAAGGGGTAAAGAATTTCATGAAATATTTTGGAATGCTTTCTGGCTTGCCGGAGATGCCAGCCCGCCAGATTCTGCTTCAGGGCTACATCGAGATGCGCGCCAGCGTTGGTGGAATGTTTTATTCGAAGGTGAGAGTGGGAGATGTTGTAAAAAAGGGAGATGTTATAGGATATATAAGGAAAATAAATGGAAAGAAGGTATATGTTAAGGCTGGGAAAAACAGCACTGTTATGGGCATACGCACTTTATCTGCTGTAAGAGAGGGGGATCCAATAGCATGGATGCTTTCATTTGAAAACGCTGAAATACTTGAAATAAAAAAGAAGGTCAAAATAAGGAGAAACAGGATTTTGGAGAAAGCTGAGAGATTCATTAAATGATAGGCTGATTCCTGCTTGTATGTTGCCACACCCTATTAACAATATATGCAATTTTTTCTTCCACATCATCCTTTCTGGCATACCATCTTTTTATTGTGTCGGCACAGCTCTTTTTTCTTTTAACTCTCCTTCTCAATATGTTCAGGTATCTGGCATTTGTATCGAGGGCTTTTATTCCTCTTTCAGCTTTCTCTATACCTTCCATCATGTAATTTGATACAGAAACTTTTTTCCCATTCCATATGAACTCTCCTCGCAACCCTTCTTTTATCGCCTCTATCCTATTTATCTCTATCTCCTTTATGGGCGGCAGCTCCTGGCGGCTCCACCGCTGCGCATATTTGAGGCGCCCCACTATGTATTCGATGAGGGCCATGTTTTCTTTTATTGTGCATTGTGCTGGATAGACTCTATTTTCCACTCTAAACGGAACTTCAAGCCTTATTCTGTTATCTTCATGCCTTTCTTTAACCATTTGAGTAAGTGATGAAGCCATTATAGAGGGAAAAGAAGCAACATATTCTCCATATTCAATTATGGATGATGGATATTTAATTAATTTTGGGAAGCCAGCATTTCCGCCGTCGGCGAGCTCGTACAATAAAAGGCGAGCCTCTCTATAGTCAAGTAATTCGCCGCCTATAATTGGGCTGTTGGCGGATATTGCAATTTGCTCGGGCACCATGTACAAAAGACGGTTATATTTTTCGACAACATCCTGTGGACTTTTCCCCTGTATATGAACATGTATTGATTGTATGGCAATGGCAATATGACGAGCTTCTATGCTGCGATTTCCAATCTTTATTGAAGGAAAATTGCTTCTCCATTCAGCCATTTTTTTAGCCCTTTGAGTATCTGAAATCCATTCATCAGCTAAAACAGAAGGGTGGGGATTTGAGCCAAGTAGCAAAAATATTGCTTCCGTTTTGTGTATTCTTTCTGCAAGCTCAACTATATCATGTATTGCATCATGCAAATATTCTTCCATCTCTCTCAATGCATAGCAGGAGTACTCGCGGGGAAAACTCCTTATTTCAATCTGGCACTTTCCAGCTTCCTTATCAAATTCGAAATCCTGGTGCATTTGGTTTAGGCGGGGAATCAATTTGCCTGCATCCAATGGTTTTCCTTCCCTGTCTATTAAAGCTCCCTCTAACTCTATACCAAAAATGTAGTCCTGAGGATGATGACGGTGCTTTTCCAGTTCTTTGATATACTCTTTTAAATCTTGAATACTGCGAAATTCCATACTGCTATGTTGCCAATATTTTTAAAAGTTATCAGCATGCTGCCATGCCATTTTACTGGGAAATGCATCGATATACTTAAAAACTCTAACAATATAACATTTAGAGGGAGAAAAATGAAAAAATTAAGCATAATAGTTGGTTTGATGCTGTTGGTTCCTTTCATAAACTTTGGAAATGCAAATGGACCTACTGCAGATTTTACATGGACACCCTCTAATCCATCAACTGCTGATATAATTCATTTTACCGATACTTCTTCAAATCAAACCAATATTGAAGAGAGGGTATGGTATTTTGGAGATGGTTTTGGTTCCACGGAAAAAAATCCTTTCCATCAATATGCAAGACCTGGCACCTATACTGTAAAACTCGTTGTGAAATGGAATTTCAGTGGAAGCATTGTTTATGGTGAAGCAACCCACGACATACAGGTGGCAAATCAGCCGCCCGTCGCCGATGCAGGGCCAAACCAGGTAGTCAATGAAACAAGAGTAACTTTTGATGGCTCCAGCAGCTATGATCCAGACGGAAACATCACATCATATAAATGGAATTTTGGTGATAATACAACGGGAGAAGGAAAAATAGTTCATCATACCTATAGCAAGGATGGAACATATACAGTTACTCTAAATGTTACAGATGATTTTGGAGCAAGTGATGAGGATACATGTGTTGTAACAGTCGACACACACGCGCCATTAACAGAGTTGAACATAACGGGCAATAAAGGAGAAAATGATTGGTATGTTAGCAATGTCACAATAAGAATGGAAGCAACGGATAATTTATCCGGGATAGAAGAAACTTATTACAGGCTTGATGAAGGAAATTGGACCAAATATTCGACGGTCTTCATTTTAAGTAAAGAAGGAGAGCACCTGATTGAATACTATAGTGTTGATAAAGCTGGAAACAAAGAAACCATCAAGAATATTACAATAAAAATTGATAAAACGAAGCCAGTTGTCAGCATATTAATACCAAGGGAAAGAAGACTGTACATATTCGGAAGAGACATCATGCCAACACTCAGAACGACGATAATAATAGGAAAGATAAATGTTAAAATAGATGCAGCTGACAACATATCAGGAATATCACATGTGAAGATATTTGTTAACGATGAGGAGAGAGCAAATCTTACAAGCGCACCATATGAATGGAGATGGGGAGGAGACATAGGAAGAAGGACACTCAAAGTCGTTGCTTACAACGATGCAGGATTGAACAGCAGTAGCGAAATGGATGTTAAAATATACAGTTTATTTAAAGCTGGAGCGCAAGTCCAGACTGCACAAATTTATTAATTTCTCTTCCTATTCTATTTTTGTGGGCCCGTGGGGTAGCTTGGTCTATCCTTGTGGCTTCGGGAGTCATAGACCCGAGTTCAAATCTCGGCGGGCCCATTTTTTATAATGAAAGTGAAGCTAGATACTTCATCATTTTCTCAAGGAAAATATTTTTTTTATTACCTCCCCGAGTTCCATTAAATCTTTATTGTTAACATTTTTTAATTTGAAATAATGATTCAACATTGATTCCGTGTCTAGTTGATCTGTTATGTTCCATAAAAATTTAATAAATTCTTCACTGAAAATTTTAACGTAGTTTATATCTGGATAATCTATATCGATATCACCTAAATT
>JAGGXG010000054.1 GCA_021163175.1 Thermoplasmata archaeon | reverse complement strand
GGCTATTCTAAATTCATGGAGATGCATATCTTCCCATTCCATTACATCCTGTATGGCAACATGCAAATCCCAGAAAGTATAGATGGATGGAACCTGTATCCTTCTCCATATAGGTGGTCTTATTCCTCTCAAACTTATTTTAAATTGATACACTTTATCAAATTCCTTTTTCATGGTAAAAATATTCATCGATATTAAAAAGCTTTACAAAGTGAATTTAGGTAAAATCTAAATAAATAAAATTTTTTTATGCTTTCCTCTTTTCCATTTATGCGCTTCGCTTTCGCTACAGATGATGGCATAGAATTTACGAGAGAGCATTTTGGAAGCGCAAAATGTTATCTGATATATGAATGCGATGAAAATAAAAATTTTAAATTTGTAGAGAAAGTTGAAAATTGCACTGGCGA
Source organism: Thermoplasmata archaeon (assembly GCA_021163175.1). Lineage (GTDB taxonomy): Archaea > Thermoplasmatota > E2 > UBA202 > JdFR-43 > JAGGXW01. The sequence continues at coordinate 4,563 of JAGGXG010000054.1, read as the reverse complement.
GGAAGAAAAACATGGAGATGAAAAGAAAGCAAGGAATGTAATGAAATTCATGGAAGAGAGAAATGTGAAAGTGTTTGTGGGCGCCGCCATGGGGCCCAATATTGTTTTTATAAGAAAGAGATTTGTTCCGGTTATTTCAAGAATTAAAAGGATTGAGGAAGCCATTGAAAAGATAGATGTCGATGAAATTGAGAAAGAGGCGGAAAAACCAGAGGGAGTCAAAAGAAAAGTGATCTATATTACATAAAGTTTTTTCTGAGGGAGGCTGGAATCTAAAAGCAGCAGTTTTATTAAGGTTTTTTCCGATAGTTCATCATGCTCTCACTATAACAAAATGATTGTCAGCGTGTTTCTTCGATGCTTTTTTCACACTCCATGCTTTCACTATCTCAAAACCAGCTTTTTTAACATCCCTCTTCAATTCCCTCATGCTGTATAAATGGTAAAATCGCATTGCATGCTCGCCACGCTTCCATGGAATGTATATGTCACCAAGCTCGCACCATTTGTATGAAGCCTGAAGCATGAAACGGCGGCGCCACCTGTCCTGCCACTTCGACCATACCGATACCATTGCAGGGCTTCCTTTCTTGAGAACTCTTTTCATTTCCTTCAATGCTCTCATTCTGTTATCCCTTCCTTTTATGTTGTGAAGGGCTGCAATGAAAATTGCATAATCAAAAGTATTGGAATGGAAAGGAAGGCGTAGAGCATTTGCTTGAATAAGCGTTGCTTTCCTAACATTCTTCTTTGCCATCAAAAGCATATTGAATGCTATGTCCACGCCCACAGCATCGCCTCTCTTTTCCATTTCCTTCAAATGTCTTCCGTTTCCGCAGCCAATGTCTATACCGATTCCATGCATTCTGTTTATGAAATCTATACATTCCTTCCATGCTTGCTGGCGGGTTGCATCGAAGCTTTTTGCTATTTTTTCCCATTCATTCATTTTCTTATTCTTCCTATTATCAACAAATCGGTTTTAAATATCCATGTTGCAATCAAAATGCATATGATTGAAAAAATGGCGGAATATACGATACCATAAACAACGAGAGGATATTCATACAGCAAAAGCAGGGATGGTGCCATCATCGGGTGAGAAAACGGTATTGAAAAGATAAGGGCTTTTAGTGGAGTAGACAATGAATAAAAATCCTGAAACATGAGTATGAACATTGGAATTATTGCAAGAATAGAAACTGGCAATGAAAGGATTTGCGCAGATTTATAATTTTTGGCGAAAGAACCCATTACAAGACATAATGATAAGCCTGCAAGGAGAGAGAAAAACAATGATATGGAAATCAAAGCATAATCTATTCCATTCAAATTAAAGCCTGCAAGCTTTTCCTGCATTCCAAAAGATGATAGGTAATATCTCAAGCCCAGCATATAAAGAAATGCTATGATAACGCCCACTGTTGTTGCTCCAATGATTTTTCCAGTTACAATATGGCTTCTTTTTATTGGAAGCGTCAATAAAGTTTCGAGAGTTTTATTTTCCTTTTCCATTCCCATTGATGAAATCACTATTCCTCCAGAAGTTACAATCATTATCATTATGACTATTGGAATGCTCATTGATTGGGAAGAAAAGAAAGAGATTATTTTTTCAGGGGCTGCTGTTACCTCTCTATTTTTTATTATGGTGTATTCATCATATTCGACAGGAGAAAAAATAATGGAAGCATTGATTTTCTTTTCCTCAACGATCTTCGCAACAAGCTCATTATTTGCAATTTCAATTGCCTTTCTTACCGCCGTTATGGAAGCTGATTCAGCAATTCCAGTTCCTTTCAGAAACCATTTTATATGGATTTCCGCTTTTTTCCCTTCCTTTATCAGGGATGAAAAATTTGATGGTATTTCTATTACAGCAATCTTCTCCTTTCCTTCATTACAATACTTCTTTAATACGCTTGCATAAAATGAAGCGTAGCTTTCATTGTCATTTGTTATTATCTCCACATTGGGTTTTTCCATGGCTTTTTTCTCCATGCTTCCTACCATATTTCCCATCCCAGCAAATATAAGCATCATGAATATTGCTGGAAGAATCGTTGCAGGCGTAAGCAGCTCTCTCACCTCCTTAAAAATCAATGCTGCAATCTTCATTTGATCACCTTCAGGAAAACCTCTTCAATATTCTCTGCATCATGCCTTTCTTTAAGTTCCTTAGGCTTTCCTTCTTCAACTATGATGCCATTGTTCATCAACGCGATTCTATCGCAAAGGTATTCTACTTCAAGCATGTTATGCGAGGAAATCAAAAATGTTGTGCCATGAGCAGCATAATCTTTAATGATTCTCCTTATCTCATTCGCATTTATGACATCCAAACCAGATGTTGGCTCATCGAGTATCGCAAGCTTCGGCTTTGCCATCAGAACCCTCGCCACCAGGAGGCGGCGCACCATTCCCTTGCTATAGCTTTCGATTTTATCATATATTCTTTCTCCCAGATTTGCTATTTCTATCGCCTTTTCTATATCACAGCCTTCAAAAAAATTCGATATGAATCTGAGATATTCTATTCCCCTCATATTTTTATATGCTCCAGCCTCCTCCGGCAAATAGCCTATTATTTCCCTTATTTTTCCATCATCTTTCCCAATCTCATATCCAAATATTTCCGCATTTCCACCATCTTTTTTAATAATGGTTGCAAGGATACGCAATACAGTTGTTTTGCCAACTCCATTTGGGCCAATTATACCAAAAATTTCTCCTTTTGCCACGCTGAAAGAGACTCCTCTAACCGCCTTTACCTTTCCATAGTTTTTTCTCAGCCCTTCAACAACAACAGCCTGCACAATGTTAATATCTTCCCCATATTTATTTTTGCCCTCAATGCCACAAAAATATAAAACAAAATGTATTAATACATGCAGCTAATATTTTAACAAATGTTTGATGATAAAAGGAGGAGAAGGGATAAAGAAGAATTTGACAAGATGGTTAAAGAAATGCAGAAGATAATAGAAGAGGTTTTCAGGAGTGCTTTCGAAGGATTTGGGAATGCTTTTGCAGAAGGATTTTCAGTAAAATTCTCTCCAGAAGGAGAAATAAAAATGGAAAGGATAGAAAGAGAAGATGAAGGCGATAAGGACATTATTGAAGATGGAAACAAAATATATGTAACTCTTCGCCTCCCCGATATAGATGAGGATAGCCTCGACATAAAAATCGTTGATGGAAATCTTGAAATAATAGCTGGAGACAGAATAAGAATAATAGAGTTGCCATCTCCCGTAAAGGGGGATAAAATAAAGGCTATCTATAAAAACGGCGTCCTAGATATAGAACTTGAGAAGATTTAGATTCCTATTCTGGTTCGCAAGGCATAGTAGCCTTCCTTTTCAATGGCTTTTGCCACCTTTTCCTGCAATTCTTTGCCAGGTGTCAAAGCAACCATATAGCCGCCCAGGCCGCCGCCTGTCATTTTAGCCCCATACGCTCCAGCTTTTCTTGCCACGCTAACAAGAAAATCAAGCTCTGGAGAAGAAACCTCTATTTCCTGCAAAAGCTCATGATTTTTATTCATTAACTCTCCAACTCTATCCAATTTCATGGATAACAAAGCTTCTCTTGCCTCATAAACGAGTTGCTTTGCCTCTTCAAAAATTTTATCATATTTTTCCTTATATTTTTCTCTTCTTTCTCTCACACCTTCCACAGCTTTTTTTGTATTTGCAACTATACCAGTGTCGCCCATAACAATTTCAACTGGCTTTTCTATTTTGAGTAACTCCATTTTCTTTCCTTTCTCATACCATACAAGTCCTCCAAAAGTGGCACATGTGTTATCTATACCAGAAGGATTTCCGTGATATGCTTTCTCCCCCTCATAAGCAAACTCATTTATTTCCTCATCGCTAAATTTCATGCCAAACTCATCTGCTATTGCCCTTGCTATGGCGGCGCAGCTGGCAGCGCTGGCTCCCACGCCACTGGCAGCCCTCAAATCGCCGGAAAGCCATATTTCTATGCATTCATCTATCCCCATTGCTTTTTTTATGAGCCTTATCGATTCCTTCTGCTGCTCCAGTTTTTCTTTTTTGTAGCCTGGGGTTTCCTCTCTATTGTCATGTATGATAAATTCCCTGCCATGGCATTTTTTAACTTCTGCAATCGTTTTTTTATCTATGGCGGAAGCTATTGCTGGAATTCCATATACAACGAAATGCTCATTGAAAAGAATGACCTTACCATATCCATAACCCTTTCCCATGCAATGAAAATAGATGGCAATATATAAGGATTTACGCATATGAGATGTAAATTCCGAGATTGTCGAAAAATTAACCAAAAACAATCATGATTTATTGTTCCATCATCATAGAATAATTGAATAAATTCGAATAGAATTCCTTTCTACATCGAGAGATAGAAACGAAGATGCAAATATCAAGATAAAATAATAATGATGCAAAAGAAAAATTTGCCATGTAAGTATTTATGTTATGAACGATAGCCATGGCAATTATGTGCTTCATTTTCATGGACTTTTTCTTATAACGAGTGAATAATAGCCTTCTTATTGTCAATCCTCCAAATATT
>JAGGXG010000125.1 GCA_021163175.1 Thermoplasmata archaeon | reverse complement strand
TTTTGCCGGGGAAGCTAACAATCATTTTATATAAAAAAGATGTTATTCCCGACTACATTACAAAGGATAAAATAGCCATAAGAGTTCCAGATAATGAGATTGCATTGAAGCTTGCCAGAGAATTTCCGATAACGGCTACGAGCGCAAATCTTCATGGAAAAATGGCGCCGAATGAAATAAAAATTGCAAAAGAGCAGCTTGGCAGGAATATTGCAATGTATATCGATGGTGGAAAGCTATATGGAAAGCCTTCAACAATAGTTGATTTATCAGAAGGGAAAATAAAGATAATAAGAGAAGGAGCAATAAAAAAGGAGGAATTGTATGTATGAAAAATTTAGAGAGGCTGGAAAAATAGCTGGACAGGCTTTAAAGATTGGGGCAGAAAGCGTTAAAGAAGGAGTGAGTTATCTCGAAATCGCTGAAAAGATGGAGGGATATATAAAAAGTAAAGCAAAGATTGCTTTTCCAGTGAACATATCTGTAAATAATGTGGCTGCCCATTATACGCCTGCCTGCGATGATGAAAAAGTGTTTAAAGAGGGAGATATCGTTAAAATAGATGTTGGCGCCCATATAGACGGCTATATAGGAGACACTGCTTTAACTGTGGAGGTAGAAAGCAATGAAAATAGCAGGCTAATAGAATGCGCCGGACTTGCCCTCGAGAATGCCATAAGCGTTGTCAAAGAAGGTGTTGAAATAGGTTATATAGGAAAGGTTATAGAGGATACGATTTTAAAATGCAATTTCAAGCCAATAAAAAATCTGCAGGGACATAGCATCGAAAGATATCGCCTCCATGCTGGCATTTCAATACCAAATTATTTTGATGGAAGCAAAATAAAGCTGAAAGAAGGGCAGGTAATAGCGATTGAACCTTTTGTTACAACAGGCATTGGCTATGTTGTTGATGCAGGAGCTGGAAATATATACCAGGTTATTAAAAAATCTTCATTGACGAGTGAGTTAATAAAGCATTTCGATGGTTTGCCTTTTGCCAAAAGATGGCTGAAAAATTTGTATGGAGGCAAAGCAGATATGAAACTTGCTTTTCTTTTAAAAAGGAGGATGGTTCACCAGTACAACATACTCGTTGAAGCAAGAAATGGTTTGGTGAGCCAGATGGAACACACCTTGCTTGTTGAAAAAGATGGGTGCGAGATTTTAACCACGAGATAATTTTATAAAATTTTTTTGATTATTATATGGATGAAAATGAGAAAAATGTTTGTTATAGCTTTGGTGATGGTGTTTTTGATTAGTGGAATGAACATGGCAGGCATTGAAAAAAATAACTTTGGGATAACAAGTGAGGAAAAGAATGCAAACAGAATAACATACGCAATACAATTCTCTCAGCCAGGCATTGTGGAAAAAAACTATGCGGAAATCAAGCTGAAGGAATGCAATTCCTGGCTGGCCAAACCGGGCTGCCCTTTGCTGCCAAAGCTCGTTAAAGTTTTCGAGCTGCCATTCAATGCAAGAAACATAAAGGTGAGTGTGGAAATAAAAAACGTTACCATGAAAAGCATAAGCAAGCAAGTGCTGCCATCGCCGCCAAGAGCACGCTTATCAGATGGAAAGATTGTTGAGGGCGAGAAAAAAAGCAGTGTTTATGAGAGCAGTGAAGCTTTTCCCTCGAAATGGTATGATTATCATGTTGGCGTGGGATTGAATGGATATGGTGAACGCACGACTTTTGTCGTTGTGCACATATTTCCAGTGAGATATATAGGAAAAGAAAATGAACTCATGGTGGCGGAAAAAGCAAAGGTGAGCATTGATTATGATATGGATAAAAACAATTTCGTAAGCCAATATCAGCTTTTGATAATAGCTCCACCCGAATTCAAAGATGCTTTGCAACCATTGATTGAGCATAAAAATAACATAGGAATTGCAACGATATTGAAAACGACGGATGAGATATATTCGAGCTATAATGGAAGAGATGAGCCTGAGAAAATAAAATATGCAATAAAAGATGCAATAGAACAATATGGAATAAAATATGTTTTGCTTGTTGGCGGATTGAAATCAAAGATATATGCAAAGCCTCGCGATAACACAAATGCAGGCATTAAAGGATGGTATTTGCCAGTAAGATACTCAAACTGGAAATATTGGGAAGGAGACGATCCAGGCTTTATAACGGATTTGTACTATGCCGATGTATATAAATATGAGGATGGCAAAGTTGTTTTCGATGACTGGGACAGCAATGGAAATGGAATATTTGGAGAATGGAAGACAACTGTTAAAGATGAAATAGACATGTATCCCGATGTTTATCTTGGCAGACTTGCATGCAGGAGCGTAAAAGAAGTTCAGGACATGGTGAACAAGATCATAAAATATGAAAGCGAGGATAAACCATGGTTCTACAGAATGATTGGCATATCTGGCGATGGCTTCCTCGATCAGCAGGATTTGAACATAGAATGGGATGTCAGAAATGTGCCCGATGGTTCCTATACCCTGTATGCTCAAAGCACAAATGATGAAGGCGAAGCTGGGCCAATAGATGTAACTCATGTTACCATCGACCATAATGCAAAGACAAAGCTAACCTTCAACCATGACGATTATAAAATAGCGGAGTTACAAA
>JAGGXG010000044.1 GCA_021163175.1 Thermoplasmata archaeon | reverse complement strand
GTGCAGAATAGCATTGAAGCTAACATTTCCTTCAAATCTTTGAATGACTGCAAGCCAACGTTTATCGCTGGAATCATTGTTATCCCCGCTCATCTTAAGGGAAAGTATGAAACAATATAATTTATTTACGTGATACATGTTAACATTTATCCGCTAAGATTTATATTTAATCGATGCATTACCAAGCGGTGAAAATATGAACGCCAAAGAATATGTGGAGGACGTGATTGAAAGAGTTAAGGAAAAGAATCCTGGAGAGAAAGAATTCCATCAAACTGTAACAGAAGTGCTTACATCCCTGATACCTGTCCTTGAAAAAGAGACAAAATACATGAAACATAAAATACTGGAAAGAATAACTGAGCCAGAACGCGTGATAATGTTCCGTGTTTCATGGGAAGACGACAATCATGAAATACATGTAAATCGTGGATATAGGGTGGAATTCAACAGCGCTCTTGGCCCATACAAAGGCGGATTGCGTTTTCATCCAACAGTGAATCTGAGCATCCTTAAATTCTTGGGCTTCGAGCAAATCTTCAAAAATTCGTTGACAGGATTGCCAATGGGCGGCGGCAAAGGCGGCAGCGATTTTGATCCGCATGGCAAAAGCGATGATGAGGTGCGACGTTTCTGTGAGGCTTTCATGATGGAATTGTATCGCCACATAGGCCCAAATACAGATGTGCCGGCTGGCGACATCGGCGTGGGTGGAAGAGAGATAGGCTATCTTTTTGGAGCATATAAGAAAATCGTAAACAGATTTGAGGGAGTGCTTACAGGAAAAGGAATAAACTGGGGCGGCTCATATATAAGGCCTGAAGCCACCGGCTACGGAGCAACATATTTCCTCATGGAAATGTTGAAATCCAAAGGAACAGATTTGAATGGAAAGAAGGTTGCAATATCTGGAAGCGGCAATGTCGCTCAATTTGCAGCCAAGAAGGTTACAGAGCTTGGAGGAAAGGTAATAACGCTTTCTGATTCAAAGGGAGCAATGTATTTGCCAGATGGATTAAACGATGAGATATGGCAGGCTGTATATGAAACGAAAGCAATAAAGCACGGCAAACTGCAAGAAGTGGCTGAGAAATTTGGCTTACCATGGCATGCTGGAAAGAAATCATGGGATATTGTTGACGCTGCAGATGTTGCATTTCCATGCGCGACACAAAATGAAATTGATTTGAACGATGCTAAAAGACTCGTAAATGCTGGTGTAATGGCTGTGGTAGAGGGAGCAAACATGCCTTCCACACTGGAAGCAATAGATTACTTCCATGAGAATGGCGTACTCTTTGGACCAGCTAAAGCAGCCAACGCAGGCGGAGTTGCAGTCAGCGGCTTAGAAATGAGCCAGAATAGTATAAGGTTACAATGGACACCAGAAGAAGTTGATAAGAAACTGCATGACATTATGGTAAACATATATAAGACGAGTGCAAAATATGCAGAGAAATATGGACATCCTGGCAACCTCGTCGTTGGCTCAAACATCGCCGGCTTCGTGAAAGTAGCGGATTCAATGATAGACCAGGGAATATATTAATCTCTTTTCCTTCTATTTTTTACAATAGTTGGGCAATGTAACTGGATGCTCTCTTTATTTTTTCGGTTGCTTTTTTCTCAACTCTTTCTATTTCAATTTCATTAACGTTTTCAATTTCAATGTAGCCTTTTTTGTTTGCATCTTTGAGCATTTCATTCGCTTCATTATTTCTTACGATGATGAACGTCTTGTCTTCTACTGTGCCCGCAGAAATATCGGAGGCAATTCCAGTGTAATCAGGACATAAAAGACAGCCGACCTGCATGTATTTTGTTATTTCATCAAATTTTATCTCCACTTCTTTATCTCCAATGAATTTCAAGGCTTTTTGTGAAATTTTGATTTCCTCTATGCTCGATGGCTCAATTCCATATTTTTCCCTTACATAACTCAATACACTTTCCTGAGCAAATGTCCCGAAGCAGAACAGGCTAATCAACATGCTTATCTTATTGCTGAAATCCGTTTCAAGTAATGGAAAAGTTTTCATTTGCCTGAGAAAATTAATCTGGCATGGTAGGCCTACGATAGCCATGCTTCTAAGGCTCTCATTCTCTATTGTTTCCTTCAATTTTAACGTGAACGGCAGCACCTGCCACCTGCTCCCGGCACTTTTTATTATATCGTCTCTTGTTCTCGCCACAACAATTTCACCTTCCAATCCCTTGCTTTTTCTGGCAGCGACAACACCGTCTATGATGCCATTGTCAAGCAGATAGCATAGAAAAGATGTTATTGCCCCGCCGCCTGCTGCGCCCTCGGTGGCTATTTTTCTTCCAGATTTGCCTGTATATATCGCCACATAATCGCCCAAAGGTTTTTCTAAATACCAGCTTGGCATCATTTTAAATACCTCCTTATAAGCAATTGCGATGCTCTTGGACATCTAACATAGCATGTTCCGCATCTTATACATTTTTCTACAATTAAATCTGGCTTCCCGCTAACCATATGCATCGCCCCCGTTGGACACGAGAGAACGCAAGCACCGCAACTTATGCATATATTCTGCAATACAATATCATCGATTAAATCGAATCCACTCAGCTTTTTAACCTTTGTAACAGCCTTGAAAATTTGAATGTAATTTGATTGCTTTCCATCTGCGAGAGCATTCATAAATGGTTGAATCATGCGAGGCGATGGCGGACAGCCTGGAATTGCATAGTCAACGGTAACAACAGCATTTATTGGCTGAAACGTCATGTGATGTGGCTTTGGTTGCTGCCCGCCTCTGCAATATCTCGTTATTCCTCCAACAGCCGCACACGAGCCAAAAGCAATCAGCAGCTTTGCTTTCTTTCTCAATTCTTTCAGCATTTCTATTTTCTCTGGATCATTCATGCATATCGGTCCGCTTACCATTACAACCTCGCCATCAGCATCGAAATCTCCAGTCAGTCTGCTTTTAAATTTGCAATTTTTTGCATTTAGCATGGCTCTTAGCAAAGCCACGGAGCAGCCCTCGCACCCTCCCAAATCAATATGCGTAACATTCAACATCATTTCACCTCTATACAGTGAGTTGCACATGGAATACATGGATCAAATAAACGAATGCCAAACTCGCTACCTGTTTTTTCCATGATTGGTATATTGAACATTGTTGGAACAACTATCTTATAAGATTCCACCCTGCCATCGCCATCGATTTTCGCTCTAT
>JAGGXG010000042.1 GCA_021163175.1 Thermoplasmata archaeon | reverse complement strand
GAAGAAGTTGCTGAAGAAGAGGAATTAAAAGAGGAGAAGGAGGAAAAATAGTGCTAATATGCTGTCAAGGATAAATTTCAATAGTAACCCGCATATAGGTGTTTATTGCCGTGCAAATAATAAAGTTGCATTTGTTCCTCCTTTTTTAAACGAGAAGGAAAAGAAGGAGATAAAAAGAGTTTTGAAAGTAGATGTTATTGAAGTTACAATTGGAGGAAGCACAATAGTTGGCTCTTTAATTGCAATGAATTCAAATGGAGCAATACTTGCAGATTTCATCGAAAAGGAAGAGCTTGAAAAAATAAAAGAAAATTTTGATGGCGAAATCATGATTATAGATGATAAATTCAATGCGAGCGGGAATAATATACTTGCAAATGACTATGGGGCGATAGTTCATCCAATGATGAAAGACGAAACTTTAAAAAAAATTGAAAAAATTCTTGATGTTAAGGCAACGAAAGCAACGATAGCAGGCCTGAATACAGTTGGCATGGCGGGCGTCGCCACCAATAAAGGGGCATTATGCCATCCAAAATTGGAGGAAGAGGAAAAGAAACTCATCAAGGAGGTGTTGAATGTGGACATCGAGATTGGCACGGTAAATCATGGAATGCCATATGTTGGAGCGGGCATTGTGGCAAACGATTACGGAGCGATAGCAAGCAGGAATACAACCGGAATAGAATTGGGAAGAATAGAAGAAGCTTTAAATTTGGGGTGATAAAATGAAAGTATATAGGATTGAAGGGAAATTTTTAATGGGAAAAATATGGCAGCCTTTCAGTAAAGAAATAATAGGAAATGATGAGAATGAGGCAAAAGAAAGACTTTTTTCAATACTGGGAAGCAGGCACAGAGTAAAAAGAAGAATGATAAAAATAGACAGCATCCGTGAAGTCAACAAGGAAGAGATAGGGGATCCTGTTGTTAAATACATGGTGGAAAAATGAGCGAGGAATTGCAGAAAGATTTATATATGCTGCAACGCCATCAGGAACAAATTGAAGACATATACGGGCAAATTGAACTAATAGAAAGATTGATAGAAGAATATGAAAAGGTTGTTTCAACACTCATTGAAATGCAGAAACTGGAAGGAGAAAAGGATGCTTTAACGCCCGTAGGAGCCAACATTTTTTTGTACTCAACTATAAAAGACACATCGAAGGTTTTGGCAAGAATAGGAAGTAAAGTATACGTAGAAAAAAGCGTAACGAAAGCAATTGAATTTGTGAACAAAAAAATAGAGGATTTAAAGAGAAATGAGGAAAATTTGGTGAGGACGGCAAGGGAGATAAAGCAGAGAATGGACGAGATTTCAAAAAGATTGAGAGATAAAAATGTTCAAGTTTCTGAAGAAAAAGATTAAGAAAATAGAAGAAGAGATCGAAGAAGAAAAAGAAGAAAGGCCCATAAAAGAAAAAGAGGAGAAGAAAGAAAAAAAGTTATTGGGGCTTAGCGAGAAGAAAATAGATGAATTGATGTGGGATCTTGAAATTGCTTTGCTTGAATCAGATGTTGCTCTTGAAGCAATAGAAAATATAAAAAAGAATGTTAAGAAAGAATTGATAGGTGCATCAAGAAAAGATGCCAGAAAAAAAATTGAGGAAGCTTTGAGAAATGCCATAAATGAAATTCTTAAGAAGAGTGAGGGAAATTTTTATGAAGAAATAGAGAAATTTGAAAAGCCAGTTGTAATAATGTTCGTAGGCGTAAATGGTTCTGGTAAGACAACGGCAATAGCAAAGCTTGCATATGATTTGAAGAATAGAGGCTACAGTTGCGTTATTGCTGCTGGCGATACATTCAGAGCTGGAGCGATAGAACAGCTCGAATTGCATGCTAACAAGCTGGGCGTAAAATTGATAAAACATGATTTCGGAGCTGATCCAGCTGCTGTAGCATATGATGCCATAGAACATGCAAAAGCCCGTCATAAAGACGTTGTTTTAATAGATACAGCTGGCAGAATGCAAACAAACATAAATTTGATGGAGGAAATGAAAAAAATAAAGAGGGTTGCTAAGCCCCATTTAACAATTTTTGTTGGCGATGCCTTGACTGGTAACGATGCCATTGAACAGGCAAAGAAGTTTAACGAAGCCATTGGAATAGATGGCGTTATATTGACGAAGGTTGATGCTGATGCAAAGGGAGGAGCTTCCATTTCCATAGCATATGCAATAAAAAAGCCATTGTATTTCATTGGAATCGGGCAAGGCTATGATGAGCAAATACCTTTCAGGGCTGAATGGATGTTGAAGAGAATTTTTGAATAAGCTTTATAAATAAAAGAGGTTGTAGCTATAATGGAAGAAACAAAAGATGTTGTTTATCGCATATTACGCCTTCTCAAAGAAAATGCAATAAAAATTTTGATGAGTATAAGGGAAAGAGAAAGGATAAGATGGAAGGAACTGCAGGATTTAACCAAGCTACCAACAGCCACTTTTAACAGAGCTTTGGCAGCTCTGCAGGAAATCCATTTTATAGAGAAGGAAGACGGCCAATACATACTCACCTGGACTGGAAAATTGGTTAGCGATGCCCTGCTCATGCTCGGCTGGCGGCTCGGTGAGGAGGAAAAGGAAGAAATAGAGAATGCTGAAAAATTGCTTGCCAAGGATATTGCAATGGCGATTGTGGTGTTGCTTATAATCAGCCTTCGCAGAAGAGGAAAGCTTGATTTGAATGAATTTGAAAACGAGTTAATGAAGGAAATGAAAGTTGCGAGAAAAATACTGGAGGGCTATGAAAAGGATGGATATATTGAAATAAAAGATGGGGTGATATTTGCAAAAGATAAGTTGAGAGAGCTTGATATAACGGGCATTTTCAAATGATCATTGCAGGGTCGCATGCCTTTTCCTCATACTCTCCTCATCTTCTCCCTTCCTTTCCATAAGCTCTGCTATCATGCCATCCAAAAATATCCAGGCTGATGCTTCAAAAAGAGTGCCGAGAGGAGCCAAATCTGCTCTCTTTTTACCCACTTTCAATATTATTGGCAGGTCAGCAAATCTGGCTATGTGGCTATCTGGATTGGCTGTTATAGATATTATCTTCGCCCCAAGACGGCGGGCTATTTCTGCAGTCATCGCTACAGGTATAGTTTCTCCAGAGCCAGATATAAGAACAACGAGGTCATTCTTTTTAACAGGTATGGTTATAGTCTCTCCAATAACAAAGGCAGGAAAGCCGAGATGCACAAGACGGATCGCAAAAGCCTTGGCGACAAGCCCGCTCCTGCCGGCGCCGTAAACAAATATGTTTTTTGCTTCAAAAAACAGCTCGATTGCTTTGTTTACTAGCTCCTCATCTATTGAAGCGAGTATCCTTTTGATTTCATTACCTATATATTCTACCGATTCTTTAAATTTCATTTCATCATTTCCATTGCTCTATCAAGCAATATTTGTGCATATACAGCATCATGCTCCACAATAGGTGACTCAGATATTATGGTGACATCATAATCATTTTCGAGTATGCATTCCATCAATTTTATGACTGGCAGATCACCTTTTTTAATTGGAACATGATATATCTCACCATTTTTATCGTATTTTACGCCTGTCAAATGTATGAGATAATGGTCCAAATTTAAATCTGCAACAGCATCAAAAACTCGTTGAAAATCCTCCTTTTCCTTTAAACAACCATTGCATCTTGCATGTATGTGGCCAATATCCAGCGTTGGAACAACGCCCCTCACCCTCTTACACACTTCTATTATCTCATCCAGGCTTCCAAAAACCTCTTTTTTTCCCATTGTTTCCACGCCTATCCATGTTTCTATTCCATTTTTCTTTGTCTCATTCCTTATTTTCCTTAAATTTTTCACTATCCTCCTCATTGTCTCTTTCTTTGAAAGATTTCCATAAAAGCCGAGATGCGTCGTCATAACACGAGCCCCCATTAAGTGAGCAAGCTTTAAAGATTTCATTATCTTTTCCCTGCTCATCTCAACATTTCTTTTATCGCCTGCGAGATTTATGTAATAGGGGGCATGAACATATATCTCTATTCCACTTTTCCTTGCAATTTTCTTTATTTCCTTTGCTTCTTCCTCACTAATAAAACCACGAGCGAATCTTATTTCCATTGCTGAAAGTCCAAGACATCTTGTATAAATTATTCCATCAATGTTTGTTCTTTCCTTACATGATAAAGGAATTCCAGCTGGGCCAATTCTTATCACAGATTTTTTGAATTATATCGGCATTAATATAAATTTCTAAAAAATGGATTAAAAGAAGTCAGTTAGCTTTGTAT